>CAYWBA010000067.1:0-9517 GCA_964455955.1 uncultured Planctomycetota bacterium
ATCGGAACGACTTTAGCAATGCAAACTGGGGGTCAGCCTTTCTCCGTACGGTCGGGACCTCCCGTTGTTTGCGGTGCAGGTCGCAGAATAGGATACGACACCTGAATGTCGGGGCCAAGGTAGGGCTCGACAGAGTGAAGCAATCCGAGGAAAAGAATACCAGTCTCGCCGGGATGCAGGGTCTCATTGATACGCTTGGCGATGAATTCGTCCCGCCGCTGTAGGAGACTCTGACTCAAAGCCTTTTGATGTTCCTGGACCTCGGCTGCTTCAGCCAAGTCTTTTGCTCTCAGGGCTTTCTGGATAAAAGTATATTCTTCAAGAAGAAGTTCGGGTGATTCAGTCCCCATGAGCGTGGCGCCGCGCTTGGTTAAGTCAAGGAGTAGCTGGTGGTTCACGCTTCCTCTCTTGGCAAGCTCATTTACGATGTCGCTTTCCCGGCCGCATACAGGCAGGCCGTCCTGGTAGAGGCGAACCCTTGCATATTGCAGCTCTAAGTTTTCAATCTCCCGGCGGATTCTTTCCCATAGTTGATTAATAGCCTGAACATTGGTTTCCCACTGCTGCAGACCGAGCTTTTTCACCGTGACTGAGCGCACTTTCTTGGCCAGACCTCCCATATCAGCCTGGGTATGGATGATGGGGATGTAGATAAGGTTTCTCATGGGCGCTGCCCTCGAGGCTCGATTTATCTCCGAATTTCGGACTCGGCTCATCGCACTGCGTCGTTGAGATCGCTTGAGCAATACTTATACCATATTACGCTTCTGCGTCTTGTCAAGTCCCGCTCAGTAAAACCGCTCTACAGGGTTTCCAACTTCCGAACCACAGATTGTTCCTTAAGCAAATCTTGGGCCGGTAGTGTGTTCTCCCTGATACCTGGCAACCAAGCGCCACAGTGGGGCATCTATGCCGCTTGCAGATAACGTGCTCAATGGCATAGAGTTACAGCATCCGTTGTGGATGGTGCTGGGACACTTATTCCCCATCTCATTAATCCGCACGCCTTAGCAGTTGACGTAACCATTTGACAGAGAACCAGTTATGGCTATGATTGTCAGCGTTCTCAAGAATGGCACACTTGTTGCTGCACTGCTCTTTGGTATCCCGGCGTTTGGCGAGAAGGGTGGTGCGGGTGATCAAGCAGTTCAGCCAAACTGCGTGTTGTGTGCAGCATTTTGGCTGATTCTCCGGCGATTCGAACCGTGGTTTCAAGTGTTCCCTGTACTGAGAGTGGCGGCTGCGCAACTTTGGGCCACAGTTACGAGTGGCACAAAGAGATTTATTGGATTTTCTTGTTGTGCTTACGCGTGGACAGCATATAATGGTCAAATCTTGATTCGGCTTGATTGGTTGGAGAACGTGGCGCACAGTCTTTTTCGTAAAGAGGATTTTATCTCCTCACCGCTCAGTGTGGGAAAGACTGCGCCTGGAAGGGCCTGCAGTCTGAGACCGGGTTTACTGAGTGGTGACCGGTCAAAGCTGGTTGGCCCTTATTATTTGGAGTGGAAGAAGCGCGCGTCAGGAAAGAGAAGGATAAGGAAACCAGGAAGGCACGCGCGGTGACCAGAATAACAGCAAGTGATGCGAGGGAGCCGAGATGAGCATAAAAGTTCTCCTCGTTGATGACCACAAGATTATGCGCGATGGTTTGCGTAGCTTGCTTGAAAAGCAGAAAGACATGAAAATAGTTGGTGAGGCAGAGGATGGAAGAGCAGCAGTGAAGCTGGCCCAGGAACTTTCACCCGACTTGGTCATAATGGATATTGCCATGCCTGAGTTGAACGGAATAGAGGCGACATGCCAGATTCTCTCAAAAGACCCCAACATCAAGGTTATTGCGCTGTCGATGCATTCCGACCGAAGGTTCGTGAGCGGAGTGCTCAAGGCGGGCGCATCAGGCTACCTGGCAAAGGAGTGCGCATTCGAGGAACTGGTTCGGGCCATCCGCGCTGTGATTGACAACCAGGTCTATCTGAGCCCAAGCATAGCTAACATCGTAGTTGAGGGCTTTGTGAGCGATTCGCCGAGGATGGATGTTTTTTCCACTACCGTTTTGACTGGGAGAGAGCGTGAGGTGGTTCAACTTCTGGCCGAAGGCAAGACTACAAGGCAGGCTGCACAGTGCCTCCACTTGAGCCCGAAGACTATAGAGACGCACCGCAGGCGCCTCATGAATAAGCTGCGCCTATGTAGCCTGGCTGACCTCACCAAGTACGCCATCCGCGAAGGTCTGACCCCCCTCGAAATTTGACTGTGGGACTCAGATTAAGCAATTCCACACCTCAAATTAAGGCAACTCCAGTTCGATTATCAGGAACATCCTCATTGCGTGCTTGGGTCAGTTGAACGTATGATGAGGGTGCGGCGTTCAGCTCAAAGGCGCCACTGGTTTCTCGGCTTTCCGGCGATGTCGTGAGCGACACTCAGTGACTCTTTGTGCCGTTTTCATCAGCAACGGTAGAGCTTAGTGACAAGGAGTTGGAGGAGAAACAAGTGGATAATTCGTGGGAAATAAGTTGTGAAGTTGCCTTCTCGCGGGAGAAGAAAGGGAAGAGATCGGAAGGTTCTCAGGACGTGTTTTTCCCCGATGATGTAGAGTGGGTGGCTCGTGAGATACGGCAGGCGCTCAGTCATCTGCCGTTTCTGGTGAAGATGCGAATAACCGGAATAACTGAAATAGACACTCTTGGCGCGGATGAACAAGAAGAGTGGGACACTTCGGAACATGAGCGATAATATTGGGGTGGTAGTGGCATTTTTCGCAGGGCATACGCGGGGCATTCCAACGTGACCAGCATAGTACGCTGATTTCGGCTCTGGCGCAAGACCGCTGAGCTTTTAAGGAGTTTACTCTTGAATTTGACGAAGACCCGGAAGCTCCAAGAAAGAACAGAGATAAGCAGCCTTCCCCGGATTCTCATCGCGGATGACGAGGAAAATGAGCGCTGGGTTCTCTCCACTGTCATCCGAGAAGAGAGCATGACACCCCTTGAGGCCCAGAATGGCCAGCAGGCTCTCCAGCGCATTCTGGCAGATTCCCCTGATGTTGTGCTGCTGGATGTCAGGATGCCGGACATGGATGGAATGCAGGTGCTCAAAGAACTGAGGAAACTGGATCTGAACATACCTGTCATCATGCTCACTGCGTACGGGACAGCCGAGCAGGCGGTCGAGGCGCTCAAGAGTGGCGCCTACGATTACGTCACTAAGCCTTTCAACTGTGACGACATTGTGTATACCATCCGCAGGGCATTGAAGGACCGCGGCTTCACCAAGAAGCTGCAGCGAGGGCGCGTAAGCCATCCCCTTTATGCTACAATGGGCTCGAGCGACTGTGTCGCCCGGCTTGTCGAGCAAGTGGATCGGGTGGCAAAAACAAACCTGACAGTGCTGATTACCGGTGAGAGCGGCGTTGGGAAGGAACTGGTTGCCCGGGCGATCCACGAGCGGAGCCGGCGGGCGTCGGCGAAATTCGTTGCTGTAAATTGCGGTTCCTTACCAGATACTCTGGTGGAGAACGAGCTCTACGGGCATGAGGATGGAGCTTACACTGGGGCGGGCAAAGCGAGACAGGGCAGGTTCGAAGCCGCTGCCCAGGGCACGCTTTTCCTCGATGAAGTCGGCGACCTTCCCCTTTCCGGACAGACGGCACTCCTGCGGACCTTGGAGGAAAGGGAGGCATGTCGTCTTGGCAGCGTCAAGTCTGTCCCTGTGGACGTTCGCGTGCTGGCGGCAACCAATCATGACATCCCTTTCCTCACTCAAGCTGGGAAATTCCGTGCTGACCTCTATTACCGCCTGGCGGAATTCGAGCTGAACGTCCCGCCGCTGCGCGATCGCAAGGAAGATATCCCCTTCCTTGCGAGGCGGCTCTTGGATGAGATGATCAAGGAAAATGGCATCCACGTCCAGGGGCTGTCTCACCAGGCATCGTTCGCTCTGCAGGCTTACGGCTGGCCGGGAAATGTCCGGGAACTGCGCAACGTGATCCGACGCGCCGCCGTTTTGGCAGACAGCATCATAGAATCCAGGCATCTCGCGGCCTGGCTGCCCCACCACGGCGTCAACCTGACGCGCATTGAAGTCGGAGCCCCTATCGACGAGGGCACTTTCTCGCTCAAAGAAGTCACCAAGCGAGCCATCAGAGAGCTTGAACGCCAAATCCTGGGGAAGGTGCTCAGGCGCACGAACGGAAACAAGGCGAAAGCCGCCCGCATTCTTCAGGTGGATTACAAGACCTTTCACAGCAAAGTGAAGCAATACGGCATTGAGTTGTAATGTGACATTTCAGTGGCGACGTCCCAGGGAGGTCCAGAGGATGAGTAAGCATGCGAGTAAAGCGGAGAGTCTTCTGGCGTGCATTCTCGATAATGCAAGCGTTTCAATGCTCTGCGTGGACCCTGGTCTCGAGGTTGTTCTTGCGGGCCGCAACGGGCCAATGCACCCTCGCGGTGACGAGGGGACGCGCGCGCTCCGCCAGGTGTTCGCGGAGTCTGCCCAGCTGGATGAACTCGAAGAATGTGTCGAAAGAGTGTTCCAAACCCGCGAGCCGGTCGTGGGACGGCGGCTGAACGAGCGCAGGCGCCGCTATGAGTATGGCGTGATTCCGTTCGTCTGGAAGGGAAAGGTCGTCTATGCGATTGTTGTGCTGCGCGATATCACTGAAGAACTTCGCTTGAGTGAAGAAGTCCGGGCCGTCGAACGTCGCCTTACCAGCATCGTCGAGAGTGCCAGCGATATTGTGGTCTCACTTGATCTCTCCGGTCGCATCGTTACCTGGAACAACGCTGCCCGCAAAATTACGGGTCTGGCCGTCGAAGATGTGAAAGGCCGAAAACTGTCGGCACTCTGCCCTGGAGGCGATAGCAAGGCAGTGTCGCGGGTAATCACCCAGACCCTGAAAACCAAGAGAGTCGGCACCGCGCGTCTCCAGTTTTATGGTCAGGATAGCGAAGTGCGCACCGTGGATTGGGCTTTCTCCGCCATGACCGACGAAGCGGGAGCGGTCAACGGCATTGTGGCTGTGGGCCGGGACCGGACCGAACAGCTTGAAGCCGAGGCACGTCTTGCGCAAGCGGACCGGCTTACAGCCCTTGGTGTCATGGCTGGTGGGATTGCCCATGAGATTCGCAATCCGCTGGCAGTCAGTTCTGCTGCGGCCGAGCTTTTGCTCAGGAGGCCGCTCGACAGCGCGATACAGTTGGAATGCGCCGAGAAGATTCGCTCGGGCATAGAGCGGGCTTCCCGCATTATCGAAAACCTGCTTCGCTTTGCTCGTCCATCAGAGCAGGGATGGCAAGCCACCTTTAATGTGATGGATGTCATTCGAGATGCCCAAAAACTGCTCGAGAATCAGAGGAAACTATCCAGGATCAAGCTGCGTATGTCGTTGAGCAGGCGCAAGACCATCGTCCAGGGAAACCGTACTCTTCTCCGGCAATCGTTCATGAATCTCCTGCTTAATGCAGTCAATGCGATGCCCAGGGGAGGGGTACTGTCCGTCAGTTCAGCCCGGGAAAACTCTTGCGTGGTGGTTCGGGTGAGGGACACAGGTAGCGGGATTGCTCCCAATGATATCAAGAAGGTGTTTGACCCCTTCTTTACCAAAACGCCTGTCGGAGCGGGCTCCGGTCTCGGCCTTTTCATCACGTACTCAATCGTCAAGCAGCACCACGGACAGATAAAGATCGAGTCCACTCCGGGAAAGGGAACCGCTGTGACCGTTACATTGCCTTGTGCGAAGGGAAAATAGCCGTGGAGAAAAACTGGGAGCCCGCGCAAGTGCTTATCGTGGATGACGAGAAAGATTTGTGCTGGGCGTTGCGCAAAATCCTGGAAGAAGAGGGGTTCGGCGTGACTGTAGCGGTTTGCGCCCAAGGCGCGCTCAAAGCCGCCAGGAAGAAATCGTTTCAGGTCGTGTTCGTTGACGCAAAGCTTCCCGACGTGGACGGAATCGAACTTGCCCGGCGCATCCAATCCTTGAGACCCGAAGCCCTCTGCATCCTGATCTCCGGATACCTTTATAAGGATGACACTGCGGTCCGGGAAGGTCTGGAACAGGGAATTATCCGTGCCTTCATCAGCAAGCCTTTCCGCATCGATGAGATAATAAGTGTGGTACAGGCCGCCGCCGCGAATCCGCAAAGCTGAACTTCTCTCCTCAACCTATGGGGGTTATTCCATGACGATAGGGAACAAATACCATAATCCGTTATGCCTCTCTTTTCTCGGGACATTCTTTTGTAAAGCCTATGCCCTTGTACAGCGTGACCTTGATGACAGGTGCACCGGTATTACCCGGTAACTGGCACATGATTTGCTTCTGAACTGATTCCTTCGCGTTCGAGAATCTTTGGTGGTAGAGCTTGTGTGGTGCAAGCTCACCGTATGACGTTACTGCCACTTTTTACCAGTTGAAAGGAGGTAATGCATGGCAGTAGAAAAGGCAATCGCCAGCTCAAGTCTGGTGGAGGTTGTGGACAGGATACTCGACAAGGGTGTCGTAGTTGATGCCTGGGCGCGGGTGTCCCTGGTCGGGATAGAGCTTATGGCCATCGAGGCGCGGGCCGTTGTGGCCGGCGTCGAGACGTTCCTGAAGTACGCGGAAGCCGTTGGGCTTACTCCCGAGACCGCATAAGGTCCAACCTTTGTGAGACGATAGGTTGCCCCTGGAATGTGGAAGCGTCTTATGCCGGCCCTTCCGCAAATCTCGACAAGAGAAATGTTCCGGGCGCAGTCTGGAGTCTTCCCGTAGAGGCGTGTAAACGGCACCCCTCTCTCACTGAAGCTGTAGTTCTGAACTGAAATGGGAGAATTGAGTCATGTCGAATGCATCTGATTTGAGAAGTCTGGCTGAAGAGATGGCTGCCGCCTATACGCAGCGCAAGCAGGATGTCGCACGCGTTGTGTCTGACGCTAAAGAACTTATTACCGATGCCGCCGCACAGGACAGGGAGCGGACCGAAGAGAACAAGAAACTCATGGCCGAGGCTGGCAAGGCGCGGGCGAACGAGGTGGCTGACCTGAAGGCTTCGGCTGATGCGCTGGTGAAGGATATGGGCAAACAGAATGCCGACTTGAAAGTTGCCACAGGTGCGCTGCTCTCAGACTATGTCGAAGCTGACGAGAAGCGAGCCGAAGAGAACAAGAAATTCATGGCCGAGGCCGCCAAGCAGGACGAGGCGCGTGCCAGCGAGGTGGCTGACCTGAAAGCTGCCACAGGCGCGTTGCTCTCGGACTATGCTGAAGCTGACAAGGCCCGGTCCAACGAGGTGGCTGACCTTAAGGGTTCGGCCGACTCGCTGGTGGCCGAATTCCACGCGGAACAGGCTGAGACCAAGGCTGCATGGCAGAGTCTCCTCGGAATGATGAGGAATGTCCGCGGCGGCAAGGCTCCGAAAGCCCCCAGGAAGGCCAGGGTGGAAGCCAAGCCGCCTGTTGCCGAAGAGCTTGCCGAGCATATCGAGGAAGAGCTTACACCCAAGGAATTGAAGAAGCAGGTGCTCAAGCTGATTAAAAAGAGCAAGGACAAGGGCATCAAGCTGGGTGAGATTGCCGACGAGCTGGGACTGGAAAGCTGGCGCGACGTCCTTCCCGCTGCCCAGGAACTGATTGAGGGAGACAAGGTAGAGAAGAAAGATTCGTACTACTTTGCCTTGTAGTCTGCCTTCGGGAGCGTTGAGCATTTGACTTCACGACCGACGTGCTCTCAAACTCCAGATACCACGGGTAGTGGACAGGATGAGGAGAGAACTGATGTCAGAAATAGAAGTGTTAAGCAGAGCTGGTGGAAAGTTGACCATCACGTGCGCCTTCTGCAAAGGAACGGGTAAGGACCCGTTCGAACTGCTCTCGAAGCTTTCAAACTGTCAGGTGTGCGGCGGGCGCGGCAAGTTCAGCCTTGCGGAGCCGGCAATCGAGTGCGCGTTTTGCGGCGGCACCGGGATACACCGCGACCAGCGCCTCACCTGCACAGTGTGTGGCGGCAAGGGCATGGTAACGGTCGAGAAGAGTACGCAAACTTGCCCTGACTGTGGAGGCAGGGGCGTGGCCGAGGGCGGCTACCTGCCGTGTGTCACATGCGGCGGCACAGGAGTTGTCGCAAAGAAAGCGGCAGCGCAAAAAGCAAAGACCGGCAAGAAGGCGAAAAAGAGATAAGTTTAGCAAGCCCCGGCCTTCAGGCCGGGGGTGTTTAGCCGCGCCGCTTGCGGCGCGTTTACTGACGCGCGCTAAAGCGCGCAGCCGAAAATGCGGCTTCGCCGCGCTGTTGACGGAGGGAGAGAGCTTATGCCGGTAGATGAGATGACGACTGTCCTGGAGCCGAGGCCGCTGCCGAACTTTGTGGAGACCAAATCGGTCAAAGACATCACGGCGCGGGCCCTGGCGTATATTGCGGCGGGGTTCCCCGTTCATTTTCGGGGCGTCTCGGGTACGGGCAAGACCACCCTGGCCCTTCACATAGCGGCCAAGGTTGGGCGGCCGGTCGTGATGATACACGGTGACGAGGAATTCTCCACCTCTGACCTGGTGGGCGGCGAATACGGCTACCGCATCAGGAAGGTGGTGGACAACTTCATCCATTCAGTCCTCAAGACCGAAGAGGACATGCAGCGCCGCTGGGTGGACAATCGGCTGACAGTCGCCTGCAAGTATGGCTTTACTCTCATCTACGACGAGTTCACTCGTTCACGTCCCGAGGCCAACAATGTCCTGCTCTCCGTCCTGCAGGAACGGATGATGGACCTGCCCGCCCAGCGCGAGGGCGACGGAAACTACCTGCGGGTTGACCCGGACTTTACCGCTATCTTCACCAGCAACCCGGAGGAGTACGCCGGGGTGCATCGCAGCCAGGACGCCCTGCGTGACCGCATGATTACCCTCGACCTGGACCACTATGATGAGGAAACCGAGGTAGGTATTGTTGTGGCCAAGTCCGGCCTGGCGCAGTCCGACGCTGTGAGCATTGTGCACATCGTGCGTGACCTGCGCGCCTCCGATGCTATCGAGTTCGCCCCGACGGTGCGTGGCGCTGTGATGATTGCCAAGGCAATTAAGATTCGTAAAGGTCTTGTTGCCCGTGACAATTCTGTCTTCAGGCAGACCTGTATTGACATCCTCTCCTCGGAGACCAGCCGGCTGGGAACTCGTGCGCACCACAAGAAGGCGGAGGGAGTAATCTCAGAACTCATTGACAAACACTGCGCGGCGCGGCCGGCACCGGCCGAAGAGGTCAAGCCTCATGTTCAGGAACCTGTCACCGAAATGGCGGGAGCTGGGAAAGGAGAATAATAACCCATGGCACTTATGCGAGTTCTTACTATGGTTGATGAGGATGGCAAGGTTAGTATTCCGAAGAATATCCGTAGAGAAGCCGGTTTGGAACCTGGCACGGAGGTAGAGATAAAAGTGGGCGGGCCGAGGCTTGCCCAGTTCATCACCATTCGTAGGCGCGCGATCAGGCGACCCCAGAGCCCAGCCATCAAGGTCAAACAATAAACCCTTTCATGATTGGATT
>CAYWBA010000067.1:9527-11746 GCA_964455955.1 uncultured Planctomycetota bacterium
CACCATGAAAAGAGAAGTTCGTGGTCTTGCAAATATCAAAACCGCGCAGCGATGCAAGATACACGCTAAACCAAAGCTATCCGGCACCGAGCACCTTGATCTGTTTCTCTTGCAAAAGAACCGCAATCGCCTTCAACAAGAGATGCAGTACGTGCAGGAGCGCCAGGAGCGGCTGAAGAAAGATATCCAGGGCATCGATGAGGAGATGGCGAAAATCACCAGGTCCGTCAATGCCGCTGCAGCCCCGCACCAAAACATGCCAGAGGAGCGCTCAGAGGCAATGGCACGGCAAGCATGTTTTAGTGCGGAGGCGGGGGCCAGGAATAGGGAACTGCCTCCATCGATGAAGAAGATAGAGTTGCGGTACTGAGTAAAGCGGTTGTGCCCAAAAAGGAGTCGTAGTATATGAAAAATGGTATCGCCAGCCCTGCGGCTGCGGAACCCGGCATCCTGAGTTGGAAGCCCTTTCTGCCGGCAGGTAAGTCTGGAGAAGACGCCAAACCCGGACAGGTAAATACCGCCTCTGTTGCCCGGTTGTCGCGAAAGCTAATCTCGACAGAGCGGGCAACCGCCTTCGGGCGGCGAAGAGGCCCCAACGCGCAGGCGCGAAGGCGGGCAGCCCGGCTAATCAATTCGCTTCGGGAGTCGCTCTCTGCCTTCGCACGCAGGCTTTGTGAGATGTTGCCGGAAGAGCGAGCCGCCAGCGCCGAGGAACTGCTGCAAAAGTCGCTGCGCTCTGTGGGAGATGTGGACCACATCCACTGGACGCAGAGCGGATGCGAGATTACGTTCGAGCCCTGGGAAAAAAGGCGCCTAAGGCGCAAGAACCCGGCCTCACTGCCGGTGCTTTTTGTGGCGAAGGTAGACGACCATCTCTGCCTGACCGACTGCACACGACTCAAGGGCGAAAAGAACGAGGCATCGCGGCGCGAATCAATCCTGGACCGCATCCATGCCGCCCTGCAGCGGCGCGGAATCGAAGGAGGAAGATCGCCGGTTAAGACATACATGGTCAGCGCCGACGCGACTCTGGAGAATATCCGTGTTTTCTGAGGAAGGTATTTTTTAGGTTCGGAGGTAGATAATGGACGGAAGTCATTCGGAGGTCTCACCCATCCTTGTTGATAAGGAGCAGCCCGGACTTGTCGTTACGCCTGAGGTCCAGAACGTAGTGCGCCGCACAATGAAGTATCTGGATGCGGGTTTTCCAGTCCACTTCAGCGGCCCGGCCGGTACAGGCAAGACGACGATTGCCATGTACATAGCAGGCCAGATCGGCCGCCCGGTGATGCTTATCCACGGTGATGAGGAGTTCGGCACCTCCGACCTCATAGGCGGGCAGTACGGCTACCGGCGCAAGAAGATAGTGGACAACTTCATCCAAACGGTTCTCAAGTCGGAAGAGAGAGTCTCACCCGAGTGGGTAGACAACCGCGTGACCGCTGCGTGCAAGAACGGCTATACGTTGCTTTACGACGAGTTCACACGCTCCAAGGCGGAGGCCAATAACGTCCTGCTGGCCATCCTCGAGGAGAAGATTCTTGACCTGCCGGCGGCCCGGGGCGAGGATGGCTATCTGCGAGTCGCCCCCGAATTTTGCGCCATCTTTACCAGCAACCCCGAGGAGTACGCTGGCGTCCATAAGGCGCAGGACGCCCTCCTGGACCGCATGATTACCATCAAACTCGGCCACTACGATCGCGATGCCGAGATTGCCATCGCTGCCGCCAAGGGCGGCATGTCCACGGAAACGGCCCGACGGATTGTGGATGTTGTCCGCGGCATCAGGGATGTCGGCCTCAGCTTCGTTCCCACAGTACGCGCCAGCATCATGATAGCCAAACTTGTGGGCAGGAACGGTATGAAAGTGTCAGCTTCCGATGCCGCTTTTCGCCAAACGTGTTTCGACATCCTCGCCGGGAGGGCGAGTGAAGGTGAGGATGCGGGTCTGGAAAAGGGGCTAACCAAACTCATCGAGCAGTTATGTTAGAGCTCTGACCAATGAAACTGTTGAAGATGCGAGATTACTATTATTCGGATTCGGCAAGAAGAGAAAAGTATATGCCACACATCATTTGCGAAATTTGCAGAAGCACGCAGGTTTGCGAACATCTTTCTGATGGCGAAAGTACGTTATGCCTCTGCGCTTGGTGCTTTGAACGAATGAAAAGCGGTAAGACGCTGACTGATATCTATGGCTTCAGGTGGAAGATCGAGAA
>CAYWBA010000068.1:0-923 GCA_964455955.1 uncultured Planctomycetota bacterium
GTACATATTGGTTATTGTCCTTCAAAGCCAGAGTCAACGGCTCAACTGCTCGCTGGTCGCCAATTTCTTCAAGTGCCCTCGCGGCTTTCCGACGGACGTTCTTGTCAGGATCTTTGAGGGCACCAATGAGAGGCCTAACTGCTCTCTTGTCAGCTATCCACCCCAATGCATTGGCGGCCAAGAAGCGCGCGCCCTTATCTTTATCTCTTAGGGTAGCCATAAGCGATTCCACTGCAGGTTTCCCTGTCTTTATCAGAGCGTCTGCAGCTTCATGGCGGATATTTTTATCTCCGAGTAATTTGATAAGGAGCGTGACGAAACCATGTGGCTTTCTGTTGGCAAGTTTTATTATAACCTGCTTACGGACTTGTGAGTCTTTTGATTCGAGCTTTTCTACTATGTCCGGGAATTGTCTCAGGATGGCCGGTGTAAGGGCCCACTTTGTAAACGGGTTTACAATAGGCTCTAATCTATGTTTGATTTCAGGTTCCTGGGTGTTTCTTAAGGCTTTTTTCAAAAGAATGATAGTCTCTGGAATTTGTTTTATCGCGTTTCTAATCTGTACTGTTGCCGCTTCGCGGTCTTTGTATTGTTCGGAGGATAGTTTTTTAAGGAGCTGGTTGATTCTGGTTTTGAGTTCTTCTTCGGAGAGTGGTTTGGGTGCAGGGGGAGGTTGAGCAGGCTGCCCGGTGTGGTGGTCGCTGCCCGCGGGCTGAAGCCCGCGGCTTGCCTGTGTGCAGGTGGAGATTGCGGCGGCGAGCAGGAGGCAGCAGGTAATGGCTTTTCGCATCGCGGCACCTGTGAACATTTGATGCGGGATTATAGCACGGGCAGTACCGGGTTGCAAGAGGCGGGTTGGGTTGACAGGGGCGGGTGCGGCGTGATAACATGTATTTATGGAAGGAATAGCCACGGAGACACGG
>CAYWBA010000068.1:933-11719 GCA_964455955.1 uncultured Planctomycetota bacterium
AGAGAAGAACCTTTCTTTTTCTTAAAACCAAGAAATTCTTCTCCCTTTCTTATCTCTGCGTCTCCGTGGCCAATCCTTTACAATGTTCTTGTGCTTGAATAGGAACGCGAAGTGGCAGTAGGCAATGTATTATTTTTTGCAGTTTCGCTTCTGGCGCTGGCGGCTGTTGCAGCCAGTATTGTCATATACCGGCGCAAGGTCACTTTCGACGGGCTGCTGCAGTTCCTTGCGGCTGCGTGCATTATCGGCGCTTTCGGTGACATCAGCCTGGAGCTTGAGCGGAAAGTGCCTCTGGCGGTTTACGCGCTGGATGTTTCGGAGAGCTATTCAGCCCGGCGGCTCAATGCGCTCGAGATAATCAGGACTCACGCTTCGGGCCTTGGGCCTTCGGCGCAGGTCGCGCTTGTGAGTTTCGGCTCGAGCGCGGTGCTTGATGGCCCGTTTGACGCGTCATCATTTACGGCGAAGGACGGTCTGGGTGCGGGCATCGGCAGGGGCGAGACAAATATCGAGGCCGGTCTCGGGGCTGCTTCCGTCCTGGGCGGCCGGGCGGAGCGAGTGTATCTTTTCAGCGATGGCCGTGCCAACAAGGGCGAAACAGACAGGGGCGTGCTGCTCTGCTCGCAGGAAGGGATAAAAGTTTGCCCGGTCGTGCTCGATTCGCCGCCTGCGCCTGACGCGTGGGTCGGGCGGGTTTACATGCCGAGTGCGCTTTCACCGGGAGAGGCGGGGCGGGTTCTTGCCGGCATCGGCTCGAATCAGGCGGGCAGGGTTGAGGTCTCTCTTTCAGACGGGCTCAAGCGGGCCGTGCAGGTCGTGGAGCTGCCGGGAAGGGGCGCGTCGCAGAATGTCGAGTTTGTGCTGCGCTACGAGGAGCCGGGAATCAAGCGCGTCGAGGTGCATCTCCGAACGCTTGATTTTGCCGACAGTTACCCCGGCAATAACAGCGCGCGCAGGGCGGTGCGGGTCCTCGGGCCGCCGAGGCTGCTTGTTTACTCTACAGGATTCTCCGCAGCAGCAGACGTGCTGGGCAGGATGGGGGTTTATGCTACCGAACACTGGCGGGCAGAGGATATTCCTGAGAGTCTTGGCGAACTACGTGACGCGGCGGCGGTGGTGCTTGACAATGTGAGCGCATACAGGCTTACGCGGCGGCAGATGGGCGTGCTGCAGTGTTTTGTGCGCGACCTCGGCGGCGGGCTGATAGTGCTTGGCGGGCCTTCCTCTTTCGGGCCCGGGGGCTACAGTGAAACGCCGCTTGAGCAGGCACTGCCTGTATGGTGCAGCCCGGAGAAGAGGAAGAATGTCTCGCTTGTTCTTTTGCTTGATGCCTCCGGGTCAATGTTTGCGCAGACCATTTTCCTCGGGGAACGCATGAGCAAGTTCAGGGCGGCGCTTCGGGCTGTTTCGCCAGTCACGAGAGAGCTCAAGAAGGGCGACCGCGTGAGCATCATAACGTTCAACGTGCAGCCGACAGTTGAGCTTGGCTTGGGTGATGTGGGAGACGGGGCGGCACTTAGAGAAACAATCACAGCCTTAATGGCGCAAAAGGAGCAGGAGCTTACAGGCAGGACCAACATATATCCCGCGCTGCGCGAGGCGTTGCGAATGCTTGAAAAAGAGGAGTCCGGCGAGCGGGTTCTGCACGTTGTTCTTCTCTCCGATGGGCGCCAGACAGTTGAGGACAGCATGGATACGGGCCAGTTCCGGCGGGCGGGGATATCGGTCTCGACAGTTGCGACCGGAAGCCAGGTTGACAGGAGGCGCCTGCGCGAGATTGCCGACTCCACGGAGGGGCGCTACTACGAGGTCGCCAAGTTCGATGCCACCTTGCGCGATGCTTTTGTGCAAGAACTGCCGCATATTCTACGACTTACCCGGACAGGTGACATTAAGGTTGAGTTGAAGAAGGACGCGGATTTCCTGGCTGGCATTGACGCACTCCGGCCTCTCGGCGGGATTGTGCTTACCACCCCAAAGGACGAAGCTCATGTGGTTGCGGAAAGCGCGGAAGGCGAGCCTGTCCTGGCCTGGTGGCGACTGGGCCTGGGGAAGACGGTTGCTTTTACAGGCGGGCTTAACCGCGACTGGGGCGGGGCATATCTTAAATGGAAAGACCTCGGCAAGCTGCTTTCCCAAATTGTGCGCTGGTCGGCTAAGGGCAGGGAAAACCCTGACCTGCGCTTGAGCGCAAGTGTTAACGGGCTTGTCGTGCGGGCGCATCTCAAGGCGGAAACGAAGGGCGAGTTTGTAAACGGCCTGAGGCTGCGGTGCGTTTTTTCATGCAACGGTGCGAGGAGGGAGGAGGCGTTCCTACAGACCGGGCCGGGCGAGTACGAGGCAACTGCGCAGGCACAGCCGGACAGCCTCTGCGTTATTACGGCGTACACGGATTCTGGCAGCACGGGCGCCTCGGCGGAAGTATGGGTTCCGGGGACGCTGGAATCAGGGCCTGCGGGGCCCGATATGGAGGAACTTTCGCGCATCGCGGCCTCAAGCGGCGGGGAAGTGCTCAGGGAAGAGGCATTTCTCGACGATTCGCCTCAGGGCAGGGGAGGGCGGCACTATGAGATATGGTGGGTACTGCTTATGCTTGCGGGCTGTTTTTTCCTCGCCGACATTGCGCACGGCTCGGTTCTCTCTTTGCGAAAGGGCAAGTAACTGAGGCGGGTGTCAGGGGGCGTTTTCCCCCGTTGGATTTTTCTGGTTTGTGGAGCTGGACTTGGGCTTGCAGGAAGTAAACAAGGTCAGGCGCCGCGCAATAGGCATTCTAACTGCCTGCCTTATAGTGCTTGCGCTCGGGTATTTCGAGGTGAGGGAAATGGATTATTACTTCGGCCCCAGCCTCGTTGCCACGCCTGCCAAGGTGTATTTGCTGTACCGGCGCAATCCGTCGCTGGGTCCGAGCACCACAGCGTACCTGCACGAGTCCCCCGATGGCGTTAACTGGTCTGGGGCTCAGAGGCTCTCCTTTGACCCCGGCTCAGCTCAGATTCTCGGCGACAAGCTTTACGTCATACGGGGGAAGCACTATTCCATTTACAACATGTCCTACTTGACAGGCAAGCAGGAAGGAGATTTCTGGGAAAGGTCGGCCAGTTTCGAACTGGACTGGACAGTAGGACTGGCTCTTCCGGATGGGGAAGGCTTGCGTCTTGTGGGTTTTGAAGACACGCCAGAGGGTAAGGTGAGACTCCGTGAAGCAGTTCTTCTTGGGTCGAAAGTCACCGAGCTTCCCCATTCGGTAGATATAGATAACCCGCGGCTGACAGCCTGCATGCTTGATGGTGACCTTTATGTCGTGTGCAACGACGAGGGCGGCCAAACAGTCAGCTTGCGCAGAAAAAAGGATGCCAAGGAGTGGAAAATTCTCGAGGCGTTCCCGGCCAAGCTCGGGAGGTTCGACTGCGCGGGAGTGGCTGGTGAGATACACGTTGTCGGCGCACCTGCGGAATTCGGCTCAGAGTTCGTGCACTACCGCCTCGGCGATGACGGGTCGGTCAAGGAGCAGAACAGGTTCACACATGACTTTAAGACAATGTTCGGCATAGTACGCCCTGTAAGCGAGGTTGCGCTTGCAGGGCGGGGAGAGAAGCTGTTTCTCACGGCCCGGCTCGGCAGCGTGGTGGTTACTTCTGTCTGGTGTGATGGAACGTGGATGCCTTTGCGGACGGTCAACAGGATTCCGTTGGTCACGCGTGCCGTGATATGGGGCTGGCTGCTCGGCGTGCTTGCCCTCAGCGGTGTACTTGTGGTCACTGGATTTCATCTTTACAAGGCCAAGCTCGGGAAGCTTGAGTTACCGAGGACCGAACCCAGGTCTTTCGAGGTTGCAAGCCTTTGGCGCAGGTTCGTGGCATTTGCCATTGATGGTATGATAGCGTCAGTGATTATTCTTTCCGTGGTTCTGCCCGGGCGGGAAGTCACAGGCGAGATGTCTATCCTTGAGGTACTTGGTCTCTGGCACCCACTGATACTGAAGATGATTTTCCTATCGTACTTTGCAATACCCGAGGCCATATTCGGCCAGACAATTGGCAAATGGCTGCTTGGGATTCAGGTGAAGACTGAGGGGGGCTACCGAGCTGGAGTGTGGGCAGCAGTGTTGAGAAATCTTTTCAAACTGTTCAGTTTTCTTCTTCTAGTAGAGCTGATTGTGGTGTTATACACAGGAAAGGGACAACGCCTGGGCGACCTTGCCTCCGAGACAGTTGTTGTAAAGAGGCAGACATAAGTGGAGGTGCCTTATGGAGCGCCATGCTGTAGTGGCTGGGACATTTTATCCTGATTCCGCCAGCCGGATAAACGCCATGATGGAAAGTTTCATAGACGCTTCCGCCGGGAGGGGTGACTGCATCGCTGTTGTAGCGCCACACGCAGGCTACGTATACTCGGGCGAGGTCGCAGGCGCCACCTATTCCCAGGTAAACATTCCGCAGCGGGTAATCATCCTTGCACCCAACCACACGGGAATGGGACGGGCAATTTCTCTTTACCCGGGAGAGGCATGGCACACGCCGCTTGGCCGCGTGCCGATTGACCAGGAGCTTAACCGCATGCTTGCTGCGAAGTGCGAGCTTATTGAAGAGGACGAGCGGGCACACGCCCGCGAACACTCAGCCGAGGTACAGGTGCCTTTTCTACAGTACCTGCAGCCTGACGTGAGGATTAGCGTTCTGATTGTCGCCACGCATGACTTCAACATGCTTTCCGCCCTCGGGACAGCTATTGCAGGAACTGTAAAGGAAGTTTCAGACAAAGTGCTTATTGTTGCTTCTTCTGATATGACCCATTTTGAAAGTCAGGAAGTCGCCGGCAGGCAGGACATGCTGGCAATTTCAAAGATAGAAGCAATGGACCCAAAGGGATTGCTTGAAACGGTCAGTTCTCAGCAGATTAGCATGTGTGGCGTTGCGCCGGTGACCGCGACGCTTGTCGCTGCGCTTGAGCTTGGTGCGAAGTCGGCGCGGCTTGTCAAGTATCAGACCTCGGGTGAGGTGACTGGTGATACAAGCAACGTTGTTGGGTACGCCGGCATGATAATTGAGTAGTGCCAATTATCTTCACCGAAAAAGCGGAAATAGCCGGTTCTTGGTTGAAAGGAAACTCGGCAGACTTATAATTGGAAACTTCAAAAAATGGCAGACCATTAACTTTTTTGTACGGAGGTGCACCATGGCCCGGATGTTGAAGGAACCTCAGGAGCTCCGCCAGATATCGGTGCAACTGAGGATGGACATTATCAGCATGCTTCTGGAGGCGGGTTCAGGGCATTCAGGCGGCAGTCTGAGCTGTGTTGAGACCATAGCCGTTCTTTACTTCCACGAGATGAACCATGACCCCGCCAACCCTGAGTGGACGGAGCGCGACAGGTTTCTGATTTCCAAAGGCCACGTCTGCCCTACACAATATGCGGCCCTTGCGAGGGCGGGGTACTTCCCGGTCGAAGAGCTTCTTACGCTTCGCAAGCTCCACTCCCGTCTTCAGGGACACCCCGGCGTAAACAAGGGCTTGCCGGGCATTGAAGTTTCCACAGGCTCACTCGGCCAGGGGCTTGGGATTGCAGTTGGCATGGCTCTTGGCGCCAAGCACGACAAGGCGGACTACCTGGTCTACTGCTTGAACGGTGACGGCGAGCTTGACGAAGGTTCCATATGGGAAGCTGCGATGGCAGCGGGGCATTACGAGCTCGATAATCTTGTCACGGTTGTTGACAACAACGACCTGCAGATTGACGGCAAGCTCCGCGATGTTATGAACGTTTACCCGATAGACAAGAAGTTCGAAGCTTTCAACTGGAACGTAATAAACTGCGACGGGCACGATGTGCAGGCCCTCATTGACGCATTCGAGCAGGCGCGCAATTTCAAGGGCAAGCCGACGGTAATTGTCGCCAAGACTGTCAAGGGCAAAGGTGTTTCTTTCATGGAGGATGAGGCGGGCTGGCACGGCAAGGTCCCGAGCCCTGAGCAGGCCATAAAGGCGCATGAAGAGTTCCGCGCTCAACAGGAGGAGGTCGGCGTGTGGCCGGGCGCGGAAGAGCAGCTTGCAACGCCCAAGCTCGATACTGCCTGAAACGGCCCTTAGGGCAGGTTTTTGCCGAAAGGAGAAGTTCTGTGATTAAGCATGAGACAAAAGTCAAGGGAAGAGAGATTCCCCTCAAGGCCACAAGGTTCGGGTACGGCGAAGGCCTTGTGGAACTGGGCAAGAAGCACGAGAACGTAGTAGTTCTCGGGGGCGACCTTACAGGCTCCACCGCCGCCAGTCTTTTTAAGGAGGCATTTCCTGACCGCTTCTACTCCATTGGAATAGCGGAGCAGAACATGACCACGATTGCCGCCGGGCTTTCGCTTACAGGAAAGATTCCTTTTGTTTCCACCTACTGCGTCTTTTCAACAGGCAGGGCCTGGGACCAGCTTCGCACGACAGTTGCATACAGCGAGCTTAACGTCAAGGTCGGCGGCGCACACAGCGGTGTCTCGGTCGGCCCCGACGGCGCCACGCACCAGGGGCTTGAAGACATAGCGACAACGCGGTGCCTTCCCAATCTGACCGTAAGCGCGCCCTGCGATATGATAGAAACCAGAAAGGCCACCATAGCCATAGGCGAGATGTTCGGGCCCAGCTACATTCGCTTCGGGCGCGAGCCGATGCCTGTCATCACCACTGAGGATGCGCCGTATGAGTTCGGTAAGGCAACCATGTTCCGCGATGGCACGGACTGCATAATCTTCGCGTGCGGTTATATGGTCTACCGCTCGCTTGTAGCGGCTGAAGAGCTTGAGGAGGAGGGACTGTCGGTCGGCGTTGTCAACCTTCACACGATAAAGCCTATCGATGAGGAGGCCATCGAAGAGTGCGCGAAGAAGGCCGGCTGCCTTGTGACCGCAGAGGAGCACCAGGTTCAGGGCGGCATGGGGAGCGCCGTGGCAGAGGTGGTGGTGCGGAAGGCGCCGGTGCCGATAGAGTTTATCGGTATCCTTGACCGCTTCGGCGAGTCAGGCAACCCCGAGGAGTTGATGGACGAATTTAACCTTGCAATAAAGGATGTAAAAGAGGCGGTAAAGCGCGTAATTAAGAGAAAATAAAAACAGGTGAGAATTCTAAAAGCCGCCTGTGCTTCCTGCGCGGGCGGTTTTTATTTTAGCCGTTTTTTGTCGCAAAGTCCCTCATGAAGCTGGTGAGTTCTCTTACCGAGTCCACAGATACAGCATTGTACATGGAAATCCTGATACCACCCAGGGAGCGGTGCCCGGCAAGACCGACAAAGCCATTCTCGCTGGCCACCGCAATAAACGCCTCTTCCAATTCTTCGGTCGGCAGCCGGAAGACAGCATTCATCAGCGAGCGGCTCTCTTCCTCGACGGAGCTTATGAAAAACTCAGGCGCTGAGTCAATTGTGCCGTAGACAAGGCCGGCCTTAAGGACACTCTGCTCCTGCGCCCATTCGATTCCGCCTCTGCTTTGGAGCCAGGTAAGTGTCTTGTTCATCATGTAGACAGCAAAGCAGGGTGGCGTGCTGTAGAGCGAGTTGTTTTCAACATGGGTTCTGTAGCGCAGGAGTGTGGGAAGGCCGGCGCGGCACTTCTCGACAATGTCTTCCCGAATAATCACAGCAGTAACACCGGCGGGGCCGAGGTTCTTTTGCGCACCTGCGTATATTAGTCCGAACGGGGCTATGTCAAACTGGCGCGATAGAATGTCGCTTGACATATCGGCCACCAGCGGGACGCCTGCTGCACCGGGAAACTGACGCCACTGGGTTCCGTACACGGTGTTGTTTGAGGTAATATGGCAGTAGGCAGCCTTGCTGTCGAGGTTGAGTGCTTCTTGTTTGGGGATACGGAGAAACTTGCCGTCTTGTTCAGTTGTTGCGGCGATTCTTGCGTTGCCAACAGTTTGTGCCTCATTGAAGGCTTTTAATGACCATCTTCCTGTAATTATGTAATCTGCCGAATTGCCCGGGTTTAGTAAGTTCATGGGGACCATGGCGAACTGCAAACTGGCGCCTCCGTGAAGCAGCAGAATATTGTAGTTCTCGGGAAGATTCAGAAGTCTGCGCAAGAGGTCGAGGGTTTCTGCGTGGAGTTCGGTGTATTCCTTTGACCGGTGACTGATACACATGACAGAGAGACCTGTGCCGCGGAAGTTGTAAATCTCTTCCCGTGCGGATTGGAGCGCTTCGAAGGGAAGCTGGGCCGGCCCGGCACCGAAATTTTGCATCTTTTTCAACATTGCTCTGTGCTCAAGGCTTGCTGATACAAGGAAGCTTACCAGCAATCGGCTGGAAGTGCAATGCCCAAGGCGGCTTTTTGCGTGCATCTTACAGGGGGAAGAGACTTTGCAGCAGGCAGTATTTGAGCAGAAAATACGAACTTGTCTTGACGCTAACACGATAGGCGTTTAGGATATCTGCCTTCTGTGAGAATCAAAGTTTCTGGTGCTTTTTTACGGAGGTCTGATATGGAACTAGCGGAAAGGATGGGCAGACTCGGGACGGAGACTGCGTTTGACGTTCTTATCAAGGCGAAGGCGCTTGAGGCACAGGGCCGCAGCATCATTCACCTCGAGATAGGCGAGCCTGATTTCGATACCCCGAGCAACATAAGGGATGCTGCGAAGAAGGCGCTCGACGAAGGCTGGACACACTACGTGCCTTCTCCCGGAATTCCTGAGCTTCGTGACAAGGTGGCGCAATACACAAGCAGGACGCGCGGTATTGAGGTCGAGCGGGAAAACGTCTGTATAACGCCGGGCGCAAAGCCGATTATGTGGTATGGAATCTTTCTCCTGTGCCAGAAGGGTGACGAAGTCCTGTACCCCAACCCCGGTTTTCCCATTTATGAGTCGGTAATCAACTTCGTGGGCGCAAAGCCGGTCCCGGTTCCGCTTCTTGAGGAAAAGGGGTTCAGCTTTGACCTCAACCAGTTCAAAGACCTCTGCAATGAGAAAACCAAGCTGGTGATACTGAACAGCCCCTGCAACCCGACGGGCGGCGCACTTACAAAAGAGGACCTTGAGGGCGTTGCGGAAATGGCTGAGAAATATGATTTTGCCATACTTTCCGACGAGGTTTACGACAAGATGGTCTGGGAAGGTGAGTTCCAGTCAATTACGAGCCTTCCGGGTATGAAGGAACGTACAATCATCCTCAACGGTTTCTCCAAGAGCTACGCTATGACCGGCTGGAGGGCAGGTTACGGCGTTATGCCCAAGGAATGGGCCGCTCAGATAGCCAAGATGGTCACCAACTGCGAGTCCTGCACCTGCGCCTTCACGCAACGCGCATGCATTGAGGCTCTTGAGGGCGACCAGAGCGAATCGCAGGCCATGATGAAGGAATTCAACGAGCGGCGCGACCTCTTTGTTGGCGGCCTCAACAAGATTGAAGGAGTCTCCTGCGTTATGCCGCAGGGCGCTTTCTATGCCTTCCCGAATGTCAAGGGAATAACGAAATTCGACTGCATAGAACTCGCGGACTACTTCCTCAACGAGGTAGGAGTTGCCTGCCTTTCCGGCACGTGTTTCGGCAAATACGGAAAAGGCTATATCCGCTTCTCATACGCGCAGTCGAAGGAGACGCTCTCTGATGCACTTGAACGCATCGAGCAGGGCGTCAAAAAGCTGTAGCACCGGCTGGCAGGAAAAACGTTCGAGACGGCACGGGAAGACAGTGGCAAGCTGTGGAACTGAACCCCATCCTGGGAACCCGGGCTCTGGGAGCTGTAACATTTTGCTTGACTCTAACAACAGCCTGGATAAGAATTGCATTGTCCAGGCTTTTTTATGCCGGTGAATTGTCAGGCCCGGCAGCCGCGTTACTAAGAAGAGAGTTTTCTTCGGAGGAGTGCTGATGTTCAGGTTTGTGCTCTTTGCCCTGTTCTACGTGGTTGCCCTGTGTTTGAACGGGGGCGAGGAAAAGCCGCCCGAGGTGCCTGAGGGGTTTGTAATAGAGCAGGCTGCGAACGGCTTTCCTGGTACAAACCTGAAAAATGATACAAAGCAGAGAGTCTACATCAGCGGCAACAAGCTGTTCATGGAAAATCTCGAATCGCCCAATATATGTATTGTCCGCGGCGACCTTAAGAAAACATGGGAAATAGACGTTCAGAAGAAGACTTACACAGAGCGGCACTTTGATTATTTCACCAAGCTCCTGAAGGAGAAGCTGGCGAACCGGAAAGTGGCGGTCGCGCAGCTCAACGCCCTGCCCAACGCGGTGCAGAGAGCCAAGATGGCCAAAAGCCTTGGATACATAATCGGCAGGGATGGAAAAGTATCCGCGAATATTGTCGCCAACTCCGTCCTGACCGGCGAAGAGAAGGAGATTAACGGATTCAAGTGCTACCGCCTGCAGATATTCGAGGATGCCCGTATAGTGCTTGACCTGTGGCTTACAAAGGATCTCAAGGCGCCAAAGAGCCTGTTAGACTTTTATAAGAAACTTGGCTGCTTCGCAGACGAAGTGGTTACTGAGATGGAGAAAATTGAAGATTTCCCAGTTCTTCTCAATGCCAGCCTCGCCTTCGGCTCGGTGGACCATGAGGTCACCTGCGAAATCAGCAAGGTGGAGAAAAAGGCCATCCCGGAGGAGAAGTTCGAACTCCCCAAAGGCCTGATCCTTGCGAAAGTGGTGACAGGTAAAGGTGTAAAACACCCACTCAAGACTGTCTGTCCTGTGTGCGGCAAGAAGATTAACCCAGACGCAACAGGGAAAAACAAGCCAATACGTTATGTTCACGACAAGGTGGCATACCTTTTCGACAGCAGAGAGTGCCTGACCAAG
>CAYWBA010000069.1:0-11709 GCA_964455955.1 uncultured Planctomycetota bacterium
ATTTTGAAACACTGCCTGGAGAAAGGCCTGTCTTGTGAACCGCGGCAGCTTACAGGTTAATTACTGCAAGCTTCCCAACTCGTGCCCGATAAAACGAAAATTCTTCGCGCCCACCTCCGCCCCTAAATGCTAAATTTTTGGGAAAATGGGCGAAAGGTGGTTGACATTGGAGGGTTGTATCTGTAAATTCAAGAATTTGCGCCACTAATGGCAACTTTTCTAACAAAGGGGCCACCGTTCGGCGATGGAATACAGGGCTATACACAAGTACGCAAAGACCTCGACACAGAAGGCGAAGCAGATTGCCGACCTTGTCAGGGGGCGCACTGTAAGCGAGGCGCTTGGCATCCTGCAGTTTGCCCAGCGCCGGGCGGCTGATATCTTCCGCAAGGTAATTGAAAGCGCCCTGGCCAATGCAACCTACGAGGCGCAGCGGGCGAGGGCAGACTTGGACCCGGACACCCTGATAGTCAAGAAGATATGCGCCGACAAGGGGCCCAGCCTGAAAAGGTGGAGGGCGCGCGCGCGGGGGCGTGCAGCGCCCATCCTGAAAAGGACGAGCCACCTCACGGTCGTACTGAGTACGCCCCAAGAGGAGCCCGCAAGTGGACCCGGGGAAAAGGAACCGGCACAGGAGAAGAAGCAGGGAGAAGAAGCAGGGAGTAGCAAGGATAATAAGGAGTAACAGGAGCCGAGATGGGGCACAAGGTACCGCCGCTGGGATTTAGAGTCGGGATTGTTGAGGGCTGGCGTTCGTGCTGGTACGCGAAGAAGAAAGATTTCGGCAGGCTCCTGGTGGAAGACCAGAAGATAAAGCGATATATTTACAAGAACTACTCATTCGCGGCCATACCGAAAATAGAGATTGAGCGCACCGGCGAGCAGCTCACTATTATCATATACACCGCAAGACCGCCCGGCGTCCTGATAGGCCGCAAGGGCGCAAAGATTGACGGCCTTGTGGAGGAGCTGCAGAAGTTCACTGAGAGCCATGTGAATCCTCCGCGGGTAATCGAGGTTACAAAGCCCGAGCTGTACGCGCTGCTTGTGGCTGAGAACATAAGGGAGCAGCTTCAGAAGAGGGCGAGTTTCCGCAGGGTAATGAAGCGCACCGCGGACCAGGTTATGCAGGCTGGTGCGCATGGCGTGAAGATTCAGATATCTGGCCGCCTGGGTGGAGCGGAGATGGCGCGCTCGGAGCGCCTGGTCCGCGGCAAGATACCTCTTGCAACGCTGAGGGCCGACATTGACTATGGCTTTGCCGAAGCGTTCACCACCTACGGCCAGCTTGGAATAAAGGTCTGGGTCTACAGGGGCGAATACCCCCACTTGAAAGAGGAGAAACCGGCCCGTGGCGATGATGCCGAAGCGCGTCAAGCACCGCAAGGAACAAAGGCGCAGGATTAAGGGCAGGGCGACTCGCGGAACCTATGTTGCGTTCGGCGAGTTTGGGCTGCAAAGCCTCGGCGGCGGGTGGCTAACCGCCCGCCAGATAGAGGCGGGCCGTATCGCCGCCACCCACTTCCTGGCGCGTGAAGGCAAGATATGGATAAGGGTCTTCCCATGCAAACCCATATCCAAGAAGCCTCTTGAGACGCGGATGGGCAAGGGCAAGGGCGAGCCCGACCAGTGGGTTGCCCCGGTCAGGCCCGGCAAGGTCCTTTATGAAATAACGGGAGTGCCGGAAACATTGGCGAAACAGGCTCTGAGCAGGACCGCGCACAAGATGCCGTTTGCCTGCAGGTTCATAAAGAGGAGAGTGAAGCTGTGAAGCTCGACCAGTTGCGCCAACTTTCAGATGCCGAGCTCCTTGAAAGGGAAAAGGAACTCTTCCAGTTGGTGCACAAGAGCAGGTTTGAGTCCTATGATGAGGAAGCGAAGAACCCGGGGCTGGCGCGCAACTACAAGAGGGAGATCGCGCGCATAAAGACCATTTTGCGGGAAAAACAGCTCGGGGCGCAACAGCAATCGCAGGTTGGGAGCACCGGGCAATGAGCGCAGAGGGCAGCAAGAAAAAGCGCGGACACAGGAAGATCAGGATTGGTGTCGTAACCAGCAACAGGATGAACAAGACGATAATCGTCAAAGTGCAACGGCTGGTGAAGCACCCGAGGTATGGAAAGTACGTCAAGCGCTGGACCAAGTTCTGGGCGCATGACGAGGACAACATTGCCAACATGGGCGACAGGGTGAAGATAGCGGAAACAAGGCCGCTTTCGAAAAACAAGAGGTGGCGCCTGGTTTCGATTCTTGAGGCGGCCGAAGACCTAACGCCCAACAGGGACAGCGCGTAGCCTTGGCCCGGGTTTGCGCCTGCTGCCTCTTTGTTGGTTTAAGTGGTGCAGCCATGATTCAGATGCAGACACGGCTTGATGTTGCTGATAACACCGGCGCGCGCGTGGTGATGGCAATCAGGGTCCTGGGCGCCGGAAACAGATATTACGCCAGCCTGGGCGACATCATTGTCGGCACTGTCAAGAAGGCAATGCCGGGCGGAAATATCAAGACTGGCGAGGTGGTCAGGGGCGTTATTGTCCGGACCAGGAAGCCTGTCAGGCGCAATGACGGGTCATACGTGCGGTTCGACCGGAATGCAATAGTGCTTCTTGACAAACAGAACAACCCGCGGGGCACGCGAATTTTCGGCGCCGTGGCGCGCGAGCTCAGGGCGAAGAACTTCATGAAGATAATCTCACTGGCAAGTGAGGTGGTCTGACGAGGTGGTCTGACAATGTTTATAAGGAAGAACGACCTGGTGGTTATTATTGCGGGCGCTGACAGGCCTGCAGACTGGTCCGGTTCCAGGCCGAAGCGCGTGCTCAAGACCGAGCCGAAGAAGAACCGCGTATATGTGGAAGGCGCAAACTACGTGTGGCGCCATGTGCGCCGTTCGCAGAAGAATCCGCAGGGTGGCCGGATTCAGAAAGAGGCGCCCCTGGACGTCTCGAGGATGATGCTCTGGTGCGACAACTGCGGGCGCGGGGTAAGGGCGGCCCGGAAGATTCA
The DNA here is from genome assembly GCA_964455955.1 of uncultured Planctomycetota bacterium. Classification (GTDB taxonomy): domain Bacteria; phylum Planctomycetota; class SKW154; order SKW154; family DAOVDS01; genus CAYWBA01. The sequence continues at coordinate 3,007 of CAYWBA010000069.1, forward strand.
GGACGACAGGCGCATGCGCGTCTGCCGCAAGTGCGGCAAGGAGATTCCGGTCAGGAAGGGCTAACCAAGAGGGGTTTTCGGAAGCGATGGCAAGGCTCCTGGAGAAATACCGCAGCGAGATAGTGCCGTATCTTATGGAGAAGTTCGGCTACAGGAACCGGTTCCAGGTGCCGCGGATAAGCAAGGTGCTGGTTTCCATGGGTGTCGGCAAAGCCCTCGAGGACGGCACCCGCCTGCAAAGCGCCATGCGGGACCTGGCTACTATCACGGGCCAGAAGCCCAAGTACACCAAGGGGAAGAAGTCAGTAGCCGGTTTCAAGCTGCGTGCCGGGAACCGTATCGGCTGCATGGTTACGCTTCGCAGGAAGCGAATGTACGAATTCCTCGACCGCCTTATCAATATCACGATACCGCGTATCCGGGACTTCCGCGGGCTTTCGGCCGGCTCGTTTGACCGGGCGGGCAACTTCTCGCTGGGCCTGTCTGAGCAGTTTGTTTTCCCCGAGATAGATGTTGATAAAGTGAACTGGGTCCAGGGCATGAACATAACGATAGTGGCAGAAAACAGCTCGAAGGAAAAGTCACACGAGATGCTCAAGCAGTTTGGGATGCCTTTTAAGAAAGACTGAGATACGGGACTTCTATGGCGAAGAAAAGTCTAATAGCGAAGCAGCGCCGGACCCCGAAGTTTTCCACTCGGAAGTATAACCGCTGCCTGCTCTGCGCCCGGTCGCGCGGCTACTACCGCAAGTTCGGTATCTGCCGTATCTGCCTGCGCAACCTCGCACACAAGGCTGAGATACCGGGTATGAGAAAGGCAAGCTGGTAGTAACCTTTCTCCGGCCTCAAAGCAGTTTCCCCCGGCCCGCCGTCATATTGAATACCTTCTGCAAAAGCAAACCTTCGGAGATGCTGCGCAAAAAACATAGCCACTGTTGGGACTCGAACCCAAAACCTGTGCTTTACGAGAGCACTGCTCTTCCTGTTGAGCTACAGTGGCATATTTGCGGGGCAGAGGCATAAGATTATACATCGCGTTTCTGCTGCTGCAACCCTAAAGTCGAAAACGCAGATAGAGCTTCGAGGAGGCTAAAGATCATAGTTTGCGACCAGCTTGGTCAGCCTTTTTCGTGTAAAAGGCCTGGCAAAACAGTCCGCAAAGCCCTGTTTCTTGAGCTCTTTAACCTTTCTGCTGCTTGAAGCTTTTGTCAGGGCGATTACCCTTGTCTGGGCAGTTTCCCCGTTCTCGCGCAGAAACTTGCAGGTCCTCGCACCGTCAATGTCGCGCATATTGACGTTAAGGAAAATAATATCCGGCAGAAGGTTTTTTGTCAGAATACCTGCCTCGAAGCCCGAAGTCGCTTCTTTCAGCAGAAACTTCTCGCTGTCCGAAAAGGCCTTCTTGATAAGGTTTCGCGTTCGCGTGTCGCTATCTACAACGAGAATCCTGACCTTGTACGCGGCGATCTCGTCCATCGGGAAATTGAACTTCTTCATAAACGCGATAAGGTTCCTTCTCGGCACCCTGCGGGCCTTTGAGCTGGGGATTCTGTAGCCCTTGAGCTCGCCGGTGTCGAACCACTTGACAACAGTATTTATAGTCACGCGACATATCCTGGCGACATCGCCGGTCGTGAAGACTTTCTTCATCACTACCCCCCTCAAACAACCCCTCAATGATATGATATTCGAAAGTTGAATATAAAGTAAAGATAAAATATCCAACTTCTGCTACATTTGTCCCCACATTTAGACGTGGCGTAACTGCTAAGCAGATACAGAGGTGCTACTTATATGGTCCGCAGTCACCGCAAGGATGCCGTCAATGCTCTTTGTGGGCCTGAATCCTATCAGGCCGGCTATCTTGCTTATGTCAGGAACCCTGCGGCGCATGTCCTCGAACCCCTCCTCATATGCCTCCTCGTAAGGTATGTAGACTATTTGCGCATCCGGGTTGACAAGGGCCTGCACCTTCTCCGCCAGCTTGCCTATTGTTATCTCCTCGTTCGAGCCGAGGTTAAACACCTCCCCGACAGCTCTTTCCTCGTTGGAGAGGGCAATCAGCCCGCTGACCGCATCTTTCACGTAGCAAAAACAGCGCGACTGCTTCCCATCGCCGTAGACAGTTATCGGCCCTCCGGAAAGCGCCTGCGCGATAAAACGGGGTATCACCATTCCGTACTGGCCGACCTGCCGCGGGCCTACAGTATTAAAGAGGCGTACAACCACAGCCGGTACCTTTTTCTCCTTTGTGTACGACAGTGCCAGGAACTCGTCAACCGCCTTCGAGGCTGCATAAGACCAGCGGGACTTCTTGCTCGAACCCAGAACCATGTCATCGCCTTCTGCAAACGGCACCCTGGTGCTCTTGCCGTACACCTCGCTTGTCGATGCAAGCACTACCTTGCGCTTCTTCTTCGCCGCGTGCTTGAACACCAGCCTCGTGCCCTCGATGTTCGTCTCGATAGTGTGGACAGGCTCCTCGACAATCAGCTTGACCCCGACGGCGGCCGCAAGGTGGAAGACAACATCACAGTTGTCTATCAGTTCAGCAAGAAGCGGTTCGTTGTGTATGTCGTCTATGGCGTAAGTGAAGTTCTTCTCGCCTTTGAGATGTTCTATATTTGTGATTGAGCCGGTGGAAAGGTTATCAATAACTGAAACTGCGTGTCCGCCTGCAAGCAGTTCTTCCGCCATGTGGCTGCCTATGAACCCCGCTCCGCCTGTTATCAGATACCTCAAGACGTCCTCCTTGTGCTGAGTTGTTCGACGCTGTTCGTGTCAAATATCATAATCCTAATCGAGTGGCAGAAAAATTTCAAGTGTTTGCCTGCGTTTCTTGACCATAACAGCCGCCTTTTGCTGCAAGTAAGCAGATAATCCGCTAAATAATTCTGAGCTGATTGCTCAAAAAACACCTTGACTTGCATCTTGCAAGCATTATAATTATAGAAAGTATATATGTGGTATTTGCAGTTTGGGGGCCCCACCATATATTGAGAACTGTGATGCATATGTAGGGGGCATGCGCAGGTGGCAAAGAAGCAAAGTGTGCTGGATGGAAAGTACGACTTTGACAAGCCTATAGTAAAGCTTGAAACAAAGCTGCAGGAGCTGGAAGAGTACCAGCTCACAACAGGCATAGACTTCTCCACGCAGATAGATAAGCTAAGGCGCGAGTGCGACGACCTCAAGCGCGAAACTTACGAAAAGCTCTCCCCGTGGCACAGAGTCCTGGTCGCAAGGCATCCCAACCGGCCGCTCGCTCTTGACTACATCCGGCTTGCCGTGGACGATTTTCTTGAACTGCACGGCGACCGCGTCTTTGGTGACGACCCCGCCGTAGTCACAGGCTTTGGGCGAATCTCAAACAGCAAAAAAAGCTTCAAGATTATGCTCATAGCCCAGCAGAAGGGCAGAACCCTCAATGAGAAGATGGCCTGCAACTTCGGCTGCGCACACCCTGAAGGGTATCGCAAAGCTATACTTCGCATGCGCCTCGCGGAAAAAACAGGACTTCCCATAGTAACCCTCATTGATACACCCGGCGCCTATCCCGGTATCGCATCCGAAGAAAGAGGCGTCGCCTTCGCAATAGCGCAAAACTTGAGGGGAATGTCGAGCCTGAGGGTGCCGGTAATCTCGGTCGTAATTGGCGAGGGCGGCAGCGGGGGCGCACTGGGCATCGGTGTGGCTGACCGGCTGCTTATGCTTGAAAATGCCTACTACTCCGTAATATCGCCGGAAGGCTGTGCCGCCATACTCTGGAAAGGCGAGGAGAAGGACCGGCTCCAAGACGCTGCGAAAATACTCAAACTCACAGCCAGAGACATCCACGAGCTCGGCATTGCTGACGAGGTTGTGGCCGAGCCCCTCGGCGGCGCCCACCGCGACTACGACGCTATGGCCGAAACACTCAAGATAACCCTCATCAGGCACATCGGCGAGCTCAAAGCCATACCCAACGAAGAACTTCTTCGTACGCGTTACAACAAGCTCAAGGCAATAGGGCAGTACGCCGAAGGCCAGGTCGCAAAGGGTATCAAGAAAGATTAAAGGCTCTTAACTCCTGTTCGCCTGCGCGGGCAACCGCCCGAAGCGTGTACCCGGCACCTAAGGAAGCAGGCTGCACATGGCTGAGAAGTCCATTCAGGATAGCGCAGAGGCTCGCGTGAAGCTGCTCGACTGCCACGGCCGCCAGGTTGACAGCCCCGACCTCGTCTCGGCGGCTGTGAAACTGCTTGCGGAAGGTAAAATAATCGCTATCCGCGGCTCCGCCGGGTTTCACCTCGCCTGCGACGCAACAAACGAAGAAGCCCTCAACCGCCTGCGCGAAAAAAAAAGCAGGCACTACAAACCATTCGCCCTGATGTCGCAGGACGTAGAGACCGTCAAGACCTACTGCAAAGTCTCCGGCCTTGAGAAAGAACTTCTCCAGTCCAAAGCTAAACCCGTCGTCCTCCTGCACAGGAAAGACCACAGCGCGATCTCAGGGGTTGTATCGCCCGGCCTCGCCGACCAGGGCGTAATGCTGCCCTCGGCGCCTCTTAACCGCCTTGTGGCTACAGGCAATTTCCCCGCACTTGCCATGGCATCCGGCAGCCCCGGCGGCGAGCCTGCTATCGCCTCCAGCCAGAAGGCTATCGAAAAGCTTAAAAGCATTGCAGACTACTTCCTTGTAGACGACGCTGAAGTGCCCTTTCCCGCCAAGGACTCTATCGTCAAGGTAATCGGCGGCAAGCCACTCTTTATCCGCCGCGCCCGGGGTTATGCCCCGAGCGAGTTCCAGTTGCCCAAAAGCATGCGGGCCGGCCCCGACATCCTCGCAGTTGGAGGAGGTACGGAGAATACCGTCTGTCTTGTCAAAAAATCGCGCGCTTTGCTCTCTCAAAACCTCGGAGACCTGCAAAATGCCGAGTCCTTCGACAATTTCCAAAAGACGATTGCACAGCTTGGACGCCTTAAAAAAATCACGCCTGAAGTGGTTGCCCACGACCTCAACCCCAAGGACCTTTCAACCAGCTATGCACTCGGCCGCCAGGACGTCCATCTTGTGCCTGTGCAGCACCACTTCGCCCATGTCGCCAGTTGCATGGCCGAACACGGTGAAACAGGGCGTGTGCTCGGCGTTGTCTACGACAGCATGGGCTACGGTGCGGACGGAACAATCTGGGGCGCCGAGTTCCTCTCGGCAGACCCATCCTCCTACAAACACCTCGGCCGGCTTGCACAGTTCCGCTGGCCCGGCGGGGAGCGCGCCGAACTCGAGCCGTGGCGTGCTGCACTCGCATTTATCTATACCTGCTATGGCTACCAGACTATCGAAATCGCAGCCGAAATCTTCAAGAACATTCCCGCGCAGAAACTCAAAAGGGTCTACGAAATGATTGCCAAGGGCCTCCATGCTCCCCTCGGCTCCTCCATGGGCAGGCTCTTCGACGCGGTCGCCGCCGTCACGGGAATCTGCACAATAAACAACTACGAAGGCCAGGCGCCCATGATGCTCGAATCAACCCTCGCACAGGCCTCCGATAAGACAGATTCCAGGCCGTACCTCTACGAAATAAGCGAAGACGAACAGGGCAAGCTGATTGTCGAGACTACCCGGCTCGTTTACGAGATTGTTGAAGACGTCACGGTAGGCAAACCAGTGCAGCAAATCGCAGTCAGGTTCCATGAAACTGTTGCCGCATTCACCGCCGAAGCCTGCCGCAAGCTCAAAGACCGCGCAGGTACAGACAAGGTCGTCCTCACCGGAGGCGTCTTCCAGAACCGCTACCTCACCGAGCGACTTGTTGAGCTTCTCCAAAAGGCCGGCTTTACAGTCCTCACCCACAGCGCCGTACCCCCCAACGATGCCGGCATATCGCTCGGCCAGGCTTTCGTCGCCCGCGCCCGCAACGCGCAATGAAAATCCTAAACCCGCCGTGACAATCCCAAAGCCCCGCCGTTCACGGCGGGGGTGATGTTTAGCCGGGCCGCCTGCGGCCCGGACGGGTCTGACAATTACCCCCACGATGAATCGTGGGGCTTTGGAATATGCCCGTGCCCTGAAGGACGCGGCTTGCGTCTGGATTACCCGCCCCCACCGGCAGCAAAGATAACCTCCCCGGGGGTGGCAATTATCGTGAGCGGGATGAATTCCGCGGGTAGCTTTGCTATTATTCTATGGTGATGATGGTCATATCGTCGTTACCGATTTTGACTTCTATTCTGACGACGAGGCCATCCTGACTTCCGATAAGGTAGACTCCTGCGGCCGCTGATATCATTCCTGTCCAAGGCGAATCGAAGGTCAGCGTGTCGGCGGGGTTCCCGTCAACCGTGACGTTTGCGTCCAAGACGACGACCTGTGCGAATACGGTATCTTCCCAGTTGATGGCATCATAGGTGCCGTTCAGGTCGCCGGTGGCAATGCTGGCCTGGGGCAGGCCGATAATCATCCCGTATATGCCCATTACACCGTAGTTCATTATGAGTATGTTGCCGCTTGCGGACGGGAAGACCGCGATATTGCCGATTCTCGCACCGCCGAGGCTGTCAACCATAATCGAGATGCGGCCGTTGCCTTTGTCTGTCCACGTGCCGGAGTCGGTGTTGCTTGCGGGATTGGTGGTTCCGTCGATGCTTTCGTAAATCTTCCATGTACCCGCCGCGTCAATATCGAGGGTGCCGTAGTATGCGTCAACTTCACCAGTATGGGAGTCGTATTCGAATGAGAGGTAATTATACATGTCGGCGATTACGGTTGCCGGGTAGGTTCCCGAATAAACGGGAACGCCAATTACGATGTTGCCATCGCCGCCCATTACAACAAACTTGTCGGGGTTAACTGCCCACATGTTGCCTTCTTCGTCGTAGTAGGCGTATATTCCCAGGCCGCCGCCGGCCGGGGTGAGGTCGCTCTTGCCTACACCTATGGGGCTCGGACCCTCGAGCTGGAAGAAACTACATGTTTCCGAAGCCACGTTGACCTGGGCATTTACGAGGTCGCCATACATATCGACCGCGTAGTAGTGGGGGCCGCCGACGTTGGGCTGAATAATGATAACAGCCTCGTCGCTTTTCTTGCAGCCGGTGGTGCCTGCGCATATTGCGAACGCGCAAAAGACAAGAAGTATCAACATCAAGCGGTTCGACATAACGCCCCTCCTCAGGACAAATAAACACTGTGAATTCAAGCTAAACAATAATAGGATTCGGGGAAAGCAACGTCAAGCGGGAATTTCGTTTTTTCGCCTTGATTTTACATCCAATCGCGTCTAACCCGGATTTCATACCTGGGGAAGCAATTTCCCCGCGGGCGCAAGCCGCGGCTTGCCCGCATTAGACGCCGCCGGCACGGTGCTTCCTTTCTTCTCTGCGTCCTCTGCCTCCTCTGCTCTCAAATCTCACCGCAGATTCGCGGAGAACAAACCCTTTTCATTTTCTTTTTTGTTTTCTTTGCCATAATTATTTTTTCCTCTGCGTTCCTCTGCGTCTCCGCGGTAAAGAAAGGCTCGGTATTTCCATTCAATATCATGCCTAACTCTCATTTATACTCCTGCTGCGGCGTGACGTCAACCGAAAGATAGCCTGTCCGCGGCGCTGACTACCTGCCAGTACAGCCTTGATTCCTTGTCCCGTATAAAGTACAATTATAATCAGCGCAAGCGCTATTGAAAAGAAGCGAGGAGCAAGATAGTCGTGGGGGGTGGAAATGAACAGTGAATTGCTCAAGAGGATAATAGTAGACCCGGAGATAATGGCTGGCAAGCCGATTATTCGGGGGACACGTATCCCGGTTGACCTCATAATAAGGCTGTTGGGACAGGGCATGACTATGGAGCAAATACTGGAGGACTACCCGCACCTTTCAAGAGAGGATATTCAGGCAGCTCTCCTGTATGGTGCGGAAGTTGTAGGTGGCGAAGAGGTGTTCCCGCTTATAGCCGGTGAGAAATAAGATGCTAAGGTTCCTGGTGGATGAAAGCTGCGGCCTTCGCCTGGCGGAGAAGTTGAGGGAAGAAGGCTTTGAGGCGGAGAGCGTGATTGACCTCATGCGATCAGCGAAGAATGGTGATGTTCTCGACAAAGCTTTTGCTGAGAAGAGGATACTGGTCACCAACGATAAGGATTTCGGGGAGCTGGTCTACCGCAGCAGGAGACATCATGGTGGGGTTATTCTGTTGCGTCTTGAAAACGATACGCCTCAGAATCGGCTTGACGTGGTCAGGAAAGTGATTGATGCTTTCGGCGAAAAGCTACAGAATAGCTTCGTGGTCGCAACTGAGAAGAAAACGAGAATCAGAACCGGGTTCAAATAACAGCAAGATGATGTACATCCCGTGAATTGCGGGTGTTTATTAATATACAGCCTGCCTTTGCCGCCAAATGCTTACCCTGCCTGAAACTAAGCGGCCCATACCGATGTAATACCTGCCAATGTTAATCTTCCCGCCGATGCGGACAGTTTGAAAGGGTGTTCCCCCTTGAAAAACCGCCTCCGGCACTGTATAAGATGTTGCAAAATCTTGCAACATCTTTTCACGGGCCGCGGGGTTTAAATATACCCGCGGGCGCAAGATTTAGCCGGCGGGCTTGCCCGCCGAGTCTCTTTCTTGTTTCCGAACCATAATTATTATCTTCTCTTTTCTGCGTTTCTCCGTGTCCTCTGCGCCTCTGCGGTTATAAGGGTTCCCGGCCACCCATGGGCGCAAAGCC
>CAYWBA010000070.1:0-9714 GCA_964455955.1 uncultured Planctomycetota bacterium
AATAAAACCTCGACAAACAACATAAAAACATAATCAGACACAATAACACTAAACGAAACAAAACCCATCTAATACCCAACCCCCAAACAGTACAACTACTTCTCGGGCTGAATCGTAAGCCATCGTGTGACTATACCGCGCGCTTGGGAAGTCAACTCCCTCTGTACCTGCTGGTGATACATTGTCCCATATACGAGCCGCTATTATGCAATTAGGCATTGTCTGAGTGTCTGAGCCGCCAGGTCCCGTTACTGTCAGAGTTACAGTGTAGGTGCCGGCTGTGTTGTAGACATGGGTCGGGTTCTGCACGGTTGCATCAACCACTGAGTCGTTATCGAAATCCCACGCCCAGGAAGTTATGCTGCCGGTTGAGAGGTCGGTGAAACTGACAAGAAGTGGTCTGTAGCCACTTGTCGGCGACGCGCTGAACTCTGCAACAGGTGGCGGTGGAGAGGTTGTGAAGCTCCAGACTTCGCCGTGGGTCAGGGAGCCGGCATGGGCTGCGTCCACGCGCCAGTAGTAGGTGGTCGAGTAGTCCAAATCGCCCGGCGGGTCAAAGGTGGTAGTGGTTGTCGGGCCGAGGTATTCGGGGCTGCCGCAATCAGCATTTGCGACCGCGTCCGGGTCTGTGCCGAGGTAAACGTAGTAGATGTATGAGCGTTCGCCCGGCTCCCAGGTGAGGTTTGTTGATACAGGCACGTCGGAAGCACTGTCTGCGGGCTGCGGGCCGGCGGCCTGGCCCGGCGGTTCCACGCCTTCACGCAGGTCGGTTGTATCGCTGCATCCGAGGATGCAGGCGAGGGTTAGGAGAAGTACAAAATATCCGGGGATTGTCGCGGGTTTGCGCATCTCGGTACTCCTTTGCGGATGTACTGGGCCACATTTATATAGTTTACCCCATGATTGGGCGCTCGTCAAGCCGGATGTGTCGTAATCAGGCAAAAAGAGCGGCTCCTTAAGAAAACGCTCAGGCCGGCATGACGAAGAACCGTAACGGCATAAGGTACTGGGCAAACGGGCCGCTGTAAATTAAGTTCAAAAAACGTTTGACGTAGCCAGAGCCCGGGTATACATTGAAAGCTTCTTTTCGATATTTAGTGAGACATCTTACTGTGGGAACAGGTTTGTTGAAAGGAGGGGTTTTCATGAAGCCGGGTGAGAAAAAGTACCCGCACATCTTCAGCCCAGGTAAAATCGGGAAACTGGAGACAAAGAACCGCATTAAGTACGCCTCTACGGAGACCAACTTCAATTACGGCGACGGGTTTGTCGCCGACAAGGAAGTGGGTTACATGGAGGCACAGGCCCGCGGGGGTGCCGGCATCGTCACCACCCAGGGGGCCTTTACCGACCCGACCGGCGAGGGCAAGGGCTACGTCGGCATGATGGCCATCTGGGACGACAAGTTCATTCCGGGGCTCAAGCGCATTGCCGACGTCATCCATAAGTACGATGCGCTCGCCTGCCTGCAGCTCATGCACTGCGGGCGCGTGGGCAGCATTCACCTCGACTACACCGTCGGGCCCTCTGATGTACCGCAACGGCTCCCGCGCTTCCGCCCGCCGCGCGAAATGACTGTCGCCGACATCGAGGAGTGCATTGACCAGCACATTAAGGCCGCAGTTCGCACAGTCGAGGCAGGTTTCGACATCGTGGAGGTAAGCGGCATTGTCGGCTACCTGCTGAGCAACTTTATAAGCTCATACACCAACCTGCGCACCGACGAGTTCGGCGGAACGCCCCAGAAGCGGGCCGAGTTCCCCCGCCGCGTTGTCGCAGGCATCCGCAAGGCAATAGGCGATGTACCCATCTCAATACGCCTCTGCGGAGAAGAACTTTTATTCGACCGCGGCGGAAGCACGCCGGAAGAGTCGCTTACAATGAATAAGATTATCTGCGACGCAGGTGCGGACCTGCTGTCGGTGACTGCAGGCTGGCAGGAATCGCCGGTGAGCGTCATCAGCCGCGACGTGGAGATGGGCCACTGGCTCTATATCGCGGAGCGGTTCAAGCAGAACCTCACCATCCCCATCTCCATGGCCTACCGGCTCTTCGTACCTGAGATTCCCGAAAAGGCTATCGCCGAGGGCCAGCTCGACTTCTGGGAGATGTGCCGGCCAATGATTGCCGACCCCATGCTGCCCAGCAAGATACTCGAAGGCAGGGAAGACGAGATACGGCCGTGCGTGGCAGACAACATCTGCCTCGCCCGCCTGTTCCGCGACGCGGAGCTCTGCTGCATGGTGCGGCCATCACTGGGGCACGAGACCGAGCCGGAGTACGGGTTCTACGGATTCCCCAAGGCCGGGAAGAAAAAGAAGATAGCCGTGGTGGGCGCGGGACTTGCCGGGCTGCAGACCGCGGCCATCGCAGCCGAGAAGGGCCACGACGTGACTGTCTACGAGAAGGAAGATATTATCGGCGGGCAGTTCGCCGCCGCTTCCAACGGGCCCTGGGGCGACAGTGAGTTTATGCGGCTGGTCAACTACCTCGCAGGACAGTGCAAGAAGCACGGCGTCAAAATCGATACCGGCACTGAAGTCACCCAGGAACTCCTGGACAAGGAGGGGGCGGACGTTGTCGTGCTCGCCACCGGCGCCCTGCCCGTGACCGACGTGCCGGGCAGCGACAAGCCGAACGTGGCAAGCTGCCTCGACGTGCTGCGCGGTAACGTGGAGCTTGGCAAGCGCGTGGTTATCCTCGGCTCGGCAGGCGTGGCCATTTCCACCGCCCTCTATATCATTGACAAGGGCGACCACGAGGTCTCAATAATCGGCGAGACCAAGAAGCTTGGCCTGGATGTGAACCCATCCTACATCTGGCGCTACAGATCGAAGCTCAAGGAGGGTAACGTCCAGCAGGTCACCCTGCACAAGGTCAAGGAGATAGGCGACAACGCGGTCCTCGCCATCGGGCCGGAAGGCAAGGAAACCGAGGTGCCCTACGACACCGTGGTGCTGGCGAACATGGCGCCCAACAACTCGCTCACCTACTCCAAGGGCGATGTGCGCACCATAGGCGATGCGCTTATCACGCGCAGGGGCAATGCTGCTGTCCTGGATGGCTACAAGCTCGGCATGGTGCTGTAAGGAGGAGACAATGGTTCCGGTAATTGACGTATTCAAGTGCAACGGGTGCGGTGCCTGCGTCAAGCGCTGCCCGCCCAAAATCATCGGGCTTATCAAGAACAAGGCGGCCATCCTCGTGCAGCTATGCGAGGAGTGCGGCATCTGCGCGGAGGTCTGCCGCATAAACGCGATTCACTTTGAGGTGCCGCACGCGGCTATTGTGAGCACTCACGAAGCCTACGCGGTCAAGCGGTAAACCAGTCCCCGGCCCGCGCTGCCGCGCCGGGGACAAAATCAAAAGGAGGAATTCATGGCAGAGATACCGCTCGAGAAAAAGTTTCACATGCTTTCGCAGATTCAGCGGATGAGCCACTTCGAGTGGCTCAAGGCCGCGATGCACTTCGCCAAAGAAGGCACTACCGAGCTTGACATGGTCAAGAAGTTCTGGGAAATTGTCGGGCACGACACATCACCAGGCTACTTGAAGCACCTCGACCCGGAGAAGCCGCTTCCGCGCCAGATTGCGGAAAACTTCGTCTTCTCCAGCCAGGCCATGGGTGAAGACGCCGTGCTCGTCGAGGGCGAGAGCGATAAGGAATCCTTCGCACAGCACAACGGCTGCCCGTGGTACGAGTGGCACAAGCGGCTGGACAAGCTCGAGCAGGACCAGCCCGGCTGCGACATGTGGCTGGAAGCGTTCATGGCCGACATCAACGAGAAGCTCGGGACCGACATCAAGTGGGAGACCGTCAAATCGCTCCCGAAAGGCGATGACATTTGCCTGCGGCGGTTCTGGGTGGAATAGCCCTACTTGGCCGAAAGAGCTGCTTCGAAGACTTTCAGGTTGGGCTTTTTGCGGGGGCCGCTGGCAAGGGTTTCAACAGCCTGCCTTAGTTCCCCTGCACTGAAGGGAAGTACGCCTGAAGCGCAGGCAATTCCGAGGAGCGCGACGTTTCCGGCGCGCGGCGTCCCGGCTGATTTCGCAATATCCGTCGCATCCTTAACTACAAACCGCACTCCCCGCTCCCTGAGCTTGGCGGCAAGAGCTTCTTGCTGCCCGGTCAGACCCGGTGCATTTATCACCACAGTTCCGCCGGGTTTTACGAAATGAAGGTTGCGGAACGCCTCTTCGCGCTGCAGGGAGAGAGCCACGTCCGCCGCGCCGGAGTGGATAAGGGATGACAGAAATGAACCGAACTTGATGTGCGAGACAACGGAACCACCGCGCTGAGCCATGCCGTGCGTCTCGGACGCTAACACGTCCCAGCCCTTCTCAAGCGCGGTCTGCAGCAGGATGTTCGTGGCAAAAAGCACGCCCTGCCCTCCAAGACCGCTTACCAGTATCTGCCGCGCGTCGCTATCCGCCAAGCTCTATCCTTCCTTTAGAACAATTGCGCCTCGCGGGCACACCTCGACACACACGCCGCAGCCCACGCAGGTAAGGGTGTCTATCGTGACCTTCTCTTCCTGCTCGTGGAATACAAGTGAGGGGCACTCGAAGCGCTCTATGCAGACCTTGCAGCCGTTGCACTTGTCGGTAACTTCGACCTCAACGCGCTCCTCGGGTGGAAGTCCGCGGATGTTCACCAGGCACGGGCGGCGCGAGATTATGACCGCGACCTTGCCATCCGGCTCCCTGGTATGGGCATGCGCCTCCTTGACAAGCTTTATCATTTCCTTGACATCGTAGGGGTCGCAGACTTTGACAAAGTCCACCCCGCAGCCTTTGACCACCTGCTCGAGGGGCAGCGGTCGCCCCTGGGAGCCGTCGGCGCGAACACCGGTGCCGGGAGTAGGCTGCATGCCGGTCATGGCGGTCGTGGCGTTGTCGAGAATCACCAGTACGAAGCGCGCATCGTTATACACAGCACTTATCAGGCCTGCGGGGCCTGAGTGGTAGAAAGTCGAATCGCCTATTGTAGCCACCACAGGCTGGTCTTGGCCATCCAGCTTGAACGCGTTGTAGAAGCCGCTTGCTATAGTTATGCCTGCGCCCATGTCGAGGCAGGTGTCAACAACGCCCAGGTTCAGGCCAAGTGTATAGCAGCCGATGTCGCTTGTGTAGATTCCTTTGGGAACCGCCTTTCGTATCGAGTAGAATGCGGCGCGGTGCGGACAGCCCGGGCACAGCGAGGGACGGCGAACAGGCAATTCCAGCTCCCTAGCACCCGCCTGAACACTCTCGTCAATAGCTGGCAGGCCCTCGCTTACACCTGCCTGCGCAAGGGCACGGCTGAGAATCGCCCAGGCTACTTCCGGCACCATCTCGCCGGCGCGGGGCGCGTGCCCGCTGAGACGCCCCCACAACTTGCTCTTGTCCGCAATCTGGAGCTCTATCGTCTCGTCAGGCTCCTCAAGAACCAGCACCTGCCGGCAGGCCCCCGCGAACCGCTGCACAAGCTTCTGCGGGAGCGGGAACGGCGTGGCGATTCGAAGCACAGGCACTTCTTCCGCCAGACCGGTCTCTTCAAGAATATCCACAACATTGGCGTACGGGACGCCCGCGGCGATTATGCCGAGCTTTGCGTCCTCAGGTTCAAACGTCGCGGCATTCTCAGGCAGGGTCTCGAAGAGTTCCCTCGCTCTCTCAATCTTCTCGTTAAGCTCCTTGTGCAGTATCAGGCGGAACTTCGGAGTCGCTGCCCAGCGGCGGGGGTCTTTTTCAAAAGCGGCAGGCCGCTCAAGAGATAAAGGCTCCTCGAAAGTGATAGTCTGTCTCGCGTGGCAGACCCGGATTGCAGCTCTGAATATCACAGGCATCCGAAGCTTCTCCGAAACCTCGAAAGCACGCCGCATAAGCGTCCGGGCATCGTCAGGCGAGATGGGGTCAAAGGCGGGAACCTTGGCAAACATGGCGAAGTAGCGGGAGTCCTGCTCCGTCTGCGACGAGTGAGGGCCCGGGTCGTCGCAGGAGATAACGACAAACCCGCCTACAGTGCCGGTGTAGGCGGAGCTCATGAGCGAATCGGCAGCCACGTTGAGGCCGACCTGCTTCATAATCACGGCGGCGCGCTTGCCGGTGTAGCTCGCCGCGAGCGCGTTGTCGTAGGCCACCTTCTCGTTGGTCGACCACTCCGCGTAAGCGTTTGCGCCCTCCTCGCGTGCAAGCTGCACGAAGGCTGGAAGTATCTCGGAGCTCGGCGTACCCGGGTAGGCGGTGGCGAAGTGGCACCCCGCTTCAATCAGGCCGCGGGCAATAGCCGCATTGCCGAGAAGAACACGTCGCTGTGGCATCACTCCTCCAGAGTTGCGAGGCAGCAATATAGCAGAGGAGCCGGGAGGTGTCAAGGAAGACGCGGCATTTTTTCGGCTGAGCCGGGCAACTGCGGCATTTTGCCTTGACCGTCCGGCAGCCCGCGGTTAAAATCTGTGACTTGCGTATCTGCCCGGTTTTACCACAGGGAGACTGCCTGAAATGGAACTGACATTTACCGAGGAGCAGGAACTCTTCCGCCGGAGCGTGGCTGAATTTATCAAGCGGGAAGTGCTGCCCAGCGCTGACGAGCAGGATGAAAGCGGCGAGTTTGCCTGGGACTGGTTTAAGCGCTGCGGGGAGCTCGGCTACTTCGGAGTGCGCTACCCCGAGGAGGTAGGCGGCAGCGGCGCGGGATTCACCGCGTACTGCATACTCTGCGAGGAAATCGCGCGCGGCCTGATGTCGCTCGGGCTTACTGTCGCAATGCAGTGCATGATGGGCACGGATTTCATCTTCAGGTTCGGGACTGAAGAGCACAAAGAGCGCCTGCTCAAGCCAGCGATTCGGGGCGAGAAGGTCGGCGCATTCGCACTGACCGAGCCCAACGCGGGCAGCGACCTCGGCGGCATTCGCACCACAGCCACGAGGCACGGCGACTCCTACATTATCAACGGGACAAAGCTCTGGACAACCAGCTCGCAGGTTGCCGACTTCTTCACTGTGCTGGCAACACGCGACAGGGAGCTTGGTGTAAAGGGCGTGGACTTCTATCTCGTAGAAAAAGGGACTCCCGGGTTGACGCTTGGCAGGAACATAAAGAAGCTCGGCACGCGGGGCTCTGTTATCGGGGAGGTTTCGTTCGACAATTGCCGTATCCCGCTTGAGAACCTGCTTGGCAAGGGAGAAGGCACAGGCTTGAAAAATCTGCTGGATATTCTGGCGGAGATAAGGGTGATGACCGGCGCGCTTGGTATTGGGCTTGCGCGTGCCGCGTATGAGGCATCGCTGCAGTATTCACACGAGCGCGAGGCTTTCGGCCGCCCCATAGGGAAGTTCCAGGCTATCAGGCACAAGCTGGCCGACATGGCTACAGACATTCACGCCTCCCACCTTCTGGTATATGACACAGCGGCCAGGATTGACAAGGGCGAAAGGCCAATCAAGGAGGCCGCCATGGCGAAGCTGTTCGCCACAGAGGCGGCCAACCGGTGCGCGGACGAGGCGACGCGAATCTACGCAAGCTACGGGTTCGCGATGGAATACCCGATTCAGCGCTACTACCGCGATGCAAGGTTCCTGCTGCTCGGCGGCGGGACCTCCGAGCTGCTCAGAAACATCATTGCCGCTGACATATGGAAAAAGTAACTCAGCTCCGAGGAGGCGAGAAAAAATGGCGTACAAAACGCGCGGATTGACCTTCGATGCGTTCGAGGAAGGGCAGGTCTTCGACACCATGTCGCGCACAATCACCGAGGCGGACGTGGTCAGCTTCGCAGGGATTTCAGGCGATTTCAACCCGCTCCACACCGATGAGGAGTTTATGAAGAACTCGCCCTTCGGCGGGCGCATCGCACATGGAATGCTCTGCGCCTCCATAGCGACCGGGCTGGCAAATCAGCTCGGAATCTTCGAGGGGACGACGATTGCGGTCCTCCAGATAACGCTCAAGTTCACAGGCGCGGTCAAGTTCGGCGATACTGTGCGGCTGAAGCTCACCTGCAAAGAGAAGAAAGAATCCTCGAAAGGCGACAAGGGAACTGCCACCTTCGCCTGCGAGCTCCTGAACCAGCGCGACGAGAAAGTGCTTGACTCCGAGTGGGTCGTTCTTCTTAAGAAAGGATAAAACGCATGAGACTGAAAGACAGGGTTGCACTGATTACTGGCGCGGCCAGCGGAATCGGCAAGGCGACGGCGCTTCTCTTCGCGCAGGAAGGGGCGAAGGTCGCCCTGCAGGATGTAAACATCGAAGGTGCTGAAAAAGTTGTGGCAGCAATTACCGGGAAAGGCGGCAAGGCGGTTGCGATCGCCGGGGATGTCACGAAGAAAGCCAACTGCGAGAGCATTGTGGAATCGGTGGTCGCGGAGTTCGGCAAGCTCGACATCCTAATCAACAACGCAGGGATAAACAAGGACGCCCTGGCCAAAAAGATGGCTGAAGAGCAGTGGGATGCGGTGCTCTCGGTGAATCTCAAGGGGACATTCCTGATGTGCCAGGCGGCCTTCGAGCCCATGTCGGGCGCCAACTACGGCAGGATAGTCAATACAGCCTCGATAGGCGCGCTGGGCAATGTCGGCCAGGCCAACTACTCCGCAAGCAAGGCGGGGGTCATGGGGCTTACGCGAACGCTGGCACTCGAGTTCGCCAGGTACGGCATCAGCGTAAACTGCGTAGCACCCGGGGCAACGGAGACAAAGATGACAGCCGGGATTCCCGACGACATAAGAACGTCTATCGAAAGAAAGATTCCCTTCAGGCGTTTCGCAAAACCGCAGGAAATTGCCTGCATGCACCTCTTCCTCGCAAGCGATGAGGCAAGCTATATAACAGGCCAGACAATATTCGTGGATGGCGGAATAAGCGTCGGGATATAGCGCGGGTCGCATCCTCAGGCAGGATAGCCACTCGAAATGCAACAGGGGAAACGGTGAGAGTCCCGAAAGACAAGGCCAACTTGGGAGCCCGGGCTCTGGGCCAGGCTCTGGGATGGAGAATTTGAATGATTGGAATTATCTCATGCAGGGTTTACCTCCCCCGTTACTTCATGACCGGCGAGATGCTCGCGCAGGCGTGGGGAACACCACCCAACAAGCTCGCCAGGAGGGTGGCGGGTTTTGACGAGGACCCGCTGACCCTGGCCGCGCAGGCATCGCTTGGCATGGATGATGAGCCGCAGGCTGTATACTTCGCCTCAACCACCTCACCGTACGAGGAGAAATCCTGCGCCACAATCCTGGCCGCACTACTGGACCTGCCACCTGAGGCGCGAACGGTTAATCTCGCAGGCTCGCTCCGCTGCGCCACATCGGCGATTATTGCCGCCTCAGACAGCATCAAGGCAGGCTCGATAGAGACCTGCCTCGTCGCCGCAGGTGACTCACGCCAGGCGGAGCCCGGGTCTCCGGAAGAGATAATCTTCGGAGATGCCGGCGCAGCAGTGATGCTGGGAGAGGAGAACTTAATCGCAAAGCTTCTCGACTACGTCACACTGTCGAGCGAGTTCCTGCACTCCTGGCGGCGCGAAGGCGACCCGTATGTAAGAAGCGGCGATGTCAGGTTCTCACAGCAGTACGGCTATGTGAACAACCTGACTGAAGCAGTCGAGAAACTGCTTTCAAAACTCCGCGTCAGGAACTGGCGAATCCGCAGTTCCTCCGCGCTCTGCCGGGCAACGCTCGTGGCGTCCGTCACGGCGGCGAAGCTCTCGTAGATGATCGCCACCACGACCGCCG
>CAYWBA010000070.1:9724-11671 GCA_964455955.1 uncultured Planctomycetota bacterium
CAGAAATACGCCCGGTCCGTTCCATCTTGAAGAAGACCGGCTTCGACCAGAAAACGCAGTGGTATGACCCGCTGACAGGTTTTACAGGTTTCACCGGCACGCCGCACCCCTTTCTACTTCTGGCCTCCGCGCTCGAGAACTCGCAACCGGGAGAGAAAATCCTGCTGTGCGCTTACGGTGACGGTGCTGACGTGCTGCTGCTTGAGACAACAGACGCGGTTGCGGCGCTTGCGGAATCGCTCCCGGTGAAAGCGCAACTTGCGCGCCGCAAGCAGATTCCAAGCTACGCCAAGTTCCTCGACATCCGCAACTGCCTGAAGAGGTGGGACCACCTTGAAGGCGCGTTTGCCTCAACAATCATGGAGTACAGGGACAAGGCGGCAACCCTGGGCCTCAAGGGCCTCAAATGCTTAAGCTGCGGCGAAGTCTCCACACTCAAGCTCCCGGTATGCCCGGCGTGCAAGGCGAAAAGGCGGTTCGAGGAGGTTAAGCTCAGCCGCACAGGGAGCATTTTCACCTTCTCGCAGGAGCACTACTTCCCCACCCCGGAGCCCCCGGTAACAATGGCCTCGATAGACCTCGACGGCGGAGGCAGGCTGCTTGTGCAGATGACGGATTACGAATACGAGTCAGTCAAAATCGGCGACCGGGTGGAGCTCGTCTTCCGCAGGATGCACGAGGCGGGCGGATACCACAACTATTACTGGAAAGCACGGCCACTACTGTAGCGGAGTTAAACTAATGTCGCTCAAAGACAAAATCGCAATAGTCGGCGCAGGGTGTACAAAGTTCGGGGAGAACTTCGACCTCAGCTATCCCGACATGGTCTACGAAGCTGCCAACGAAGCGTGTGAAGAGGCGGGTATCGAGTTCTCCCAGATAGATGGCGCGTGGCTGGGGACAGCGTTTCCAGACGCCGGGGTCTGGAAAGGCAAAGCGGGCATGGACCTCGCCGAGCCGCTCTCCCTCTTCGACATCCCGGTCACACGTGTCTCAAACTACTGCGCGACAGCAGGCGATGCGTTACGCAATGCGTGCATGGCGCTTCTCTCAGGCGAACACAACATCGTCCTGGCGCTTGGAGTCGAGAAGCTCCGCGACCGCGCCCCGCGCAACAGCCTGGTCAAGATGATGGCCGAGCACGGGCACCCCTACCGCCAGAAAGGCTTTACAGCCGCCGGTACCTTCGCATCATACGCAACAAGGCACATGCATGTCTACGGCGTGGAGCTTGAGGACTTCGCGCTTGTCAGCGTCAAGAATCATAAGCACGGAGTCCTCAACCCGAAGGCCCATTACCGCAAGGAGATTTCCCTCGACTTCGTGATGAACTCGCCCATGGTCGCCTACCCCATGCAGCTTATGAACTGCTGCCCGACAACTGATGGCGCTGCCGCGGTCATCCTTACGCGCACGGAAGATGCCTCCTCCTTCAACAAGGATTACGTACTCATAAAGGGCCAGGGGCTCTCCGTCTCCACCGGCTGGGACCTCCCCTTCTACAAGCCCGGGTTCGATTTCCTCTCATTCAGGGCGACAGTAGTCGCGGCGAAGATAGCATACGAGTCGGCGGGAATAACCAAGCCCTTTGAGCAGATTGACTTTGCAGAAGTGCACGACTGCTTCGCCAACGTCGAGCTTCTGACTTACGAGGACCTCGGCTTCTGCGAGCCGGGCAAGTCCAAAGAGCTTATCCGGGAAGGCATAACCACCCGCGAAGGCAAGCTGCCGGTGAATGTTAGCGGGGGGCTGCTGTCCAGCGGGCATCCTGTGGGTGCGACCGGGCTGCGCATGATTTACGAGATTGTGCGCCATATCCAGGGCAAATGCGGCGAGCGGCAGTTGAAAAAGGCGCGTATCGGCCTCGCCCACAACATAGGCGGGCCCGGCGCCGTCGCCGCAGTAACAATCCTCGGCGCAAAATAACAACTATGCGAAGTGATTATT
>CAYWBA010000071.1:0-11648 GCA_964455955.1 uncultured Planctomycetota bacterium
ACTTGAGACTATTCCTGTATTTCGTACCTGCCATGCTTGCCAACTTCCCGTTTATCAACAGCGAAAGGCAATACAGTATCTACGGGAAGTCGTACAGCGCTTACAACAGCTGGCAGAGCGAGCAGTTTCTGCAGTGCTTAATCCGAGTGAAGGAAGAACCGCAGTATGTTAAGTACCTGCGCAAGCCGGTTTTCAAGACTCTGTATTCTTCGTTGGTGGAAAGGAACAGCATTTGGCCCCTTGTAGAACTTAGAATCCCGGATTCGGAGGGGCCTTCCGCATGGACATGGGCGCAGGATGAAATCTACTTCTCGAAGGCGTTTCTCTTTCTTCTGAATGAGTATATCGAGGAAGTAGAGAATCTGCTGACTTGCGTGGATTATGCCGAAGAAGCTAAGGTTAGACTTGCGCTGGAGTTGCTGTTCTACCTTATCCATGGCGGCTGGAGGCCGGAAAGCATCGACACCACGGCTGAATTGCTCTCTGTCATAAACGTTGATAGGCTGCTGAAGACAGACTGGCAGAGTCTCTGGTCAACACAGCCCGACATAGAGTATGCAATTCTCTGTGTTCTCAGGTCACTATTACGTATGAGTAAAGAAGAATGCCTGAAGCGCTCTGCTGAAATTGTCAAGATTCTCGACGAAGACAACCTTCTAAACATCGGGGATTTCTATTACGGCACGGAAAAGATATTTTCGGCCTTTGATAGTGAGATTAAATAAGGAGTCAAGCGCGAAGGGTGGTAAGAAAAAATACGGGATTTTCAGGTTGACAGAAGCAACCCTATAGGTTATGATTCTTTTGTGAAGGAGGAAGCTATGCGTGCTTACCTCCTTTTTTGTTTAGATAGGGAGAACAAGGGAGAGCCAAGGGGAGAGCAATAGCAGGATATGGCGAATACAACTTTTGTCATATACATTGACGAAGCTGGGGACGAAGGGTTCTCATTTGAAAAGGGGAGTTCCAAGTGGTTCCTGCTTTCTGCTGTTATTGTGCGCAAGACTGAGGAGCTTCAGACTGTCAAGTTGGTAGATAAGGTGCGAGACACCTACCGTAAGTCTCCCAAACGCCCTCTTCATTTCCGCGACCTCAGCCACATGCAACGGCTCTTCTATGTGACGGAAATTGCAAACGCGCAGTTAAAAACAGCTACGGTTCTTACCTATAAGCCCTCTATAAGAGACGTTGAAATGTTCCGGGAAGGCTATCGCCTATACTTTTTCCTAACACGCCTGTTACTTGGGTTAGTGTCGAAATATTGCCAGGGAACTTGTAATGCTCAAGAAGAAGGCGATGGTAGCGCGCAAATTATTTTTTCAAATAGGTCAAGAATGTCTTATAAAGAAATGCGCAAGTATCTCAACATACTGAAGAAGGGGTGGTCTTGTAAAACGCGAATTGACTGGTCGATTGTCAAGCCAAGCCAAATAATGGCTTATACTCCCGACAAGAGAATGGGGCTGCAGATAGCGGATGCCGTGGCAGGAAGCTGGTACCAGAGTGTGGAGCCAAACAGGGGATTTACCGAAGAGCGATATGCGAAGATACTAAAGCCGACAGTATGCCAGCGCAGCGGAAACTACCTTGGGAACGGGGTAAGGTTTTGGCCCGAAGAAACCATCGGTTTGCTTGAAACAGACCCAACCCTTCAGTGGGTAATACAGGAATACAAATAGAAATGCGGGTCCTGGGCCTCAGGTTCCCACCACAAGGGCTGCTGCCCGCAAAGGCAGCCTGAGGTATGTCCCACGCATACCCGCATCTTAAATATAGACGCTTTTAGGCCGCGGGTCAACACAAAAACAAAAAATTTTGTGACCGCAACTGCTTTCGTACTAATTGGTAGCGTCGCGCCTCTAATCTTTGTGCGCCAAATTCCTACTTGAACAGAATAAAAGGATTTGAGCCCGTGGCGTGTTCAAATTTAACCGGCTGGCTTGCCCGCCGAGTCAAAAATGCGGCGAGGTGGCGCAGCCACTCTAACAAAAGCGCCTGTGGCGCCTCGCCGGAGAGCCAAACTTCCACAAGAAAACCTCAACTTTTCCGGAATATTCCATCTGCTCAAGTGTTGTATATTTAGAGGCAGTAGCCAATGGCCAAGAGCCAACAGGGAAAGCCCAAATGACAAAGCTCAAAGACCGCCTTGCGGCGGCTCGGGTTTTTGACATTGGGATTTTGACATTGACTTGACATTTGGATTTTGGAATTTGGATTTTGTTATGGGTTCATCTGTGGTGAAATTTGTCCTAACTCGTTGTCAGGTAAAATGTTGCACACACCCACACTTCGCGTTTCGACGCAACCTGCTGTAATACCAAGGGGTTGCGTCCATCCCCAATTCACGCTGAACCACGCAAATGTAACAGAGACCCCCGCGAAATCTGTAAACAGATGCCGTAAGTCGTTGGTATATAACGAACTCTATTTACAGACAGTTTACAGACGGAAATGCCGGGCTGTTCTTGCGCAAGTGGGAAACAGGGGTGAATGGAAGCCTGTAATTTGCGCATTTGTCCGCCCGTTTCCGGGATTCCTGCTGCACTCCCGGCCGGTCGAGCCGGAAACATCAGGTTTTGTCTTGACAACAGCCGGTGCTTTAATAGGATGTAAACCAGCGAGCGCAGCCCGGGGAGGAGCAATATGATTTTCAAAGACCTGCTCAAAGTTCTCGAAGAAATAAAGAAAGACCTCGCATACATACAACGGCTTGAAGGGCGCTGGGTCAGGGAAGAAAAGCGCTTCCCCCTGATTTACGAACACATAGTCAAGCAGCGCGTCGCTTTTGAGAAGGAAGCGGATGACATCCTCGGCACGCAGATAGACGGCGCGTTTCTCAGTGAATACGTCAGGAACCGGCCCGGTATCAAGGTTGAGAGGATAAAAACCACCCAGGTCACCCCGCCTGAGGAAAGAGATGAAGAACCGCAGGCGGTTGCTGAAAAACCCGAAGCCCCCAAGCCTGAGTTGCCCAGGCCTGAACCGTTTGAAGAGCAGGCCCCTGCGCCCAAGCCGCCGCCTGCCGAGGCTGCCGAGCCGCAACCGTTTGAGTCGGCGGAACCGGATGTGATAGACCTGGCTGGCGCAGCGCTGCAGGAAGCCTCGGCCGCGGCTGCCGCCAAGCTCCGACAGGACTACGAGGAGCCGGCTACCCAGGCCGTATCAGCGGCCGAGGTTAAGCAGGAAGTTAAAAAGCCCGCAACGAAAAAGAAAAAGGCGTCGAGCGCTGAACCTGAAAAAAGCCCGCGCACCAGGAGAGGTTCCTCCCGCGAAAGGCTCCGCAAACTGGCAAGCGAGGTCCTCAACGAAGTCAAAAAATCAAGAACAGACTGACCCACGCCAAAAAAAGTTTGAAGAACAGGCTTCCAGAAGCGTCTAAATATATGGAAGGAAATCTGTCTGTTCGGAGGTGGAAAAATGAGACTGCTCAGCCTGACAATTCTTTGCGCTGCCCTGCTTGCGGTTGCCGGATGCTACTGGGGATACGGATACTACGGCGAATCCCCCTACTACTCGCACGGATACTACGAACCGTATTACAGCGGCCCTCACCTTTCTTACAACGTCGGGGTTTCTTATTATGACCTGTGGTGGCCCCTTTCCGCATTTATCTACCCGTACCACCATACCGACTATTATGGCTATCCCGACTACTATGCAGCTCCGCGCCACTACACAGCCGACGCCCCGCGCTACTACTACGGTGGTGACAGCAGGTACCATTATTACCCTTCGTCAACCAGGTCCCTCAGGTCTCCGCGCGGTAGTTCCGCCAGGTCTCCGCGCGGCAGTTCCGCCAGGTCTCCCCGCGGCAGTTCCGTCAGGAGAACCAGGAGATAGCCGGCTCTCAGTCGCTGTCGGAGAGGTCTGCTAAGAATACTGCCTGAGGTACTGCTCGATGAAGGCGCGTGCGGCCTGCGCCGGCCGGTAGATTCCGAAATGCCCCTCGCAAAGCACATCAGGCTCAAGCGCGAGAAGCTTCTGCATTGATTCCCGCCATTGCCCGATGTCCGACTTGAACCCGGGCTCGAAAGGCCCGTGAATATCCTGCCCGAAAAGCACAGTCTGCCCCCGCTCACTCTCAAAGACGACCGCAATCGAGCCTGGCGTATGCCCCGGCGTGTGCAGCCAGCT
Source organism: uncultured Planctomycetota bacterium (assembly GCA_964455955.1). Lineage (GTDB taxonomy): Bacteria > Planctomycetota > SKW154 > SKW154 > DAOVDS01 > CAYWBA01. Next base: position 4,135 of record CAYWBA010000071.1, read on the forward strand.
CAGTCTCTCTTGCGCGAAGTCGAACTTCTCCCCCGCCCCTGAAAGCTTCACATCAACGGGAATCGGCCCGAGCTTAATTCCGTAATAGCGCTCGACAGTGAAATCGGGGTCGGCTATTTCTATAGCCTGCGCATCTCCCTCGTGCGCAACCACCCTCGCGCCGGTAGCCTCCCGTATCTCGTTCGCCCCGCCGATGTGGTCCACGTGGCAGTGGGTGAGTATAAGGGTCGAAATAGTAGAAGGTTCAATTCCCGTTTCCTTTATGTTTTCAAGCAGCTTGTCCGTCGCGCTACCTGTGCCGGTGTCAATCAGCACCGACTCCCTCTCCAAATCAACAAGGTAAACAAGACAGTCCCCCGGGTCGGTCAGCTCTGACCCGCCGACAAGCCAAACCCCCTCGCAGACTTTCTCAGACATTTATTGGCACCCCTTCCGGCACAAGCTGGTGAGCCCTTAGTTTAACCGCTCCATTCTTTTTTTTCAAGAAACTCGCCCATCTGCCGCCGGTGCGCTGAAGACTCTTCCAATTACGCTCCTCTTATGCTAACATTGGCCGCGTGGGGAATATCAAGATACTGCCGGCAAACCTGGTAAACAAGATAGCAGCGGGCGAGGTCATCGAGCGCCCCGCCTCGGTCGTCAAGGAGCTTGTTGAAAACTCGCTCGACGCGGGCGCGGACCACATCCACATCGAAATCGAAAACGGTGGCCGTGACCTCATCCTCGTGCGCGATAACGGATGCGGCATGGACCCCGGCGATGTGCAGCTCGCCTTCCTCAGCCACGCCACAAGCAAGCTCGCCGCCTACAGCGACCTCTCCTCTGTCGCAACCATGGGCTTCCGCGGCGAAGCTCTCGCCAGCATTGGCGCAGTCGCGCAGGTCACGCTCACCTCCCGCACACCCGGCTCGCTCGAAGCCTTCCAGGCTGCTGTAGAAGGAGGCGCGAAACCTGCCTGCAGCGCAGCCGGCGCGCCGGAAGGCACCTCAGTCGAGGTCCGCAACATTTTCTACAACGTACCCGCACGGCGCAAGTTCCTCAAGTCCAGGGCGACCGAGTCCTCCTACATCTCCGAGACTGTCACCCGAATCGCCGCCGTGCACCCGCAGGTCTCCTTCCACATGCTGCACAACGGCCGGAAAACCCTCTCCGCGCCCGCTGTAAAATCCCTGCGCGAGCGCCTCGGCGCGCTCTACGGCCTCGAACTCGCACAAAACCTGCTCGAATCAAAAGAGGAAGGCAAAGGGCTCGCAGTCAGGGTGATTGTCGCCGCGCCATATTACACCCGGGCCGACAGGCGCATGCAGCTTGTCTTTGTCAACCTCCGCCCCGTGCGCGACCGCATCATCTCACGCGCTATCGAAGATGCATTCACCGGCTATATCCCCCCGCGCCGCAACCCCGTCGCCTTCGTATACCTCACAGTTGATCCCTCCATGGTTGATGTCAACATCCACCCCACCAAGGCCCAGGTAAAGTTCCAGAACCCCGCCTTTGTGCATTCCGCGGTAAAAGCCGCCATTGCCGGGGCGCTGGCCTCCTCGCCCCGCCTCCGGCAGGAGATGTCCGTTCCCGGCGCCTCCGGCGACAGCCACAGCGTCGGCATCATCCAGGCGATAGACGACTTCCTCAGGAGTTCGAAGGCAGGTTCCCTTAGAGCTTTACCCCTGCAGCAGGACTTCCTCGACCGTCTCAAACCCCGGCCTGCAGCCCCGCTGGATGAGCAGGCACGCGCGCAAATACCCGAAGACATACCCGAAGCGAAGATTATGCAGGTGCATAACTCCTATATCGTGCTTGAAGCGCCAGACGGAGTCACTATTATTGACCAGCACGCACTGCACGAGCGCATAATTTTCGAGGAAATAAGCAAGCGCTTCCGGGAGAGAACTATCGAGAGCCAGCGCCTGCTCCTGCCGGTCACGGTGGAGGTCTCCCCGCGCGAGGCCTCGATTCTCGAAGAGGCTGCGCCGGCGCTGATGCTGCTCGGCTTCGCCATCAAGCCCGGCCCGGGTTCGGCCGCTTTTATCGTGCATTCCGCGCCCCGCGTTATTGAGCGTGAAGACATTTCAGAATGCGTGCACGCGCTGCTTGAGAACTTCCTCGCCGAAAGCAAGCCTGACCTGGCGAACTTCACCCTGAGCGCCATGCAGACCCTTGCCTGCAAAGCTGCGGTAAAGGCCGGGCAGTCGCTCTCGCGTGAGGAAATCGAGATGCTTCTCGAGATGGCCCGCCGCCTCGATAATGTTGACACCTGCCCCCACGGCCGCCCGACAACTGTCTTTTTCCCGCTCGCCGAGCTCGAACACCGCTTCAAACGCCGATAGCGCCCCGGAGTCCAAAACAGATGATGCAAAATTTTACCGAAAAAGTGGGAGCCCTCAGCCGCCGGCGCGCCCTGCTCTGGGGCCTTGTCCTGGCATCTGTCATCGAGGCGCTGACCGCCTTCTTCCGCTTCGGGCTTGACCTGCAGGCGACGCGCGATACTGCCTGGATGGCGCCGTACACCTTCGGCATACGAGACCACCATTTGTACTACGGCGCCCTGCTGATTGTGGTTTCGTTGTTCCTGAAAAAGGGGTTCTGGAGGAATGCCTGCCTGATTATCGGCATTGGCTGCTTCGTATCAGACCTCGCACATCATTTCCTCGTGCTGTGGCCAATTACAGGCAGCCCGCAGTTTGACTTGACCTACCCGAACTATTAAAATTGAGCCCGGTTTTCTCATTGCGATTTCAACAGGAAGAGCTTTTCTTCGCCGGTTTTGCCATCAACCTCATACCAGTGCATGATTTTGTGTTCCTTGAGCAGGCAGTCGAGAACCTGCCCTGCTGTCGGGTTTTCGCCCGGGACAGTTACGACAACACCCGCCTCCCATGAAGCTCTGTCAGGGTAGATACTAACTCTCGTATCCTGCTGCATGCGGGCAATCAGCTTGTGGAAAGGCTCGTTTTCAATCTTGCCGCTCAGCACGATGGAAGTGAATCTTTCTAACGCGTCGCGGCTTTCTTGTTCCGCCCTGCTTTCCTCCACCGTGCAAACACGAATGGAAGACCCTTTGGTTACCTTGTACGAAAGATTGGCGTTTTCGAGCACCCGCTCAAGCGCCTCAATCGCGTTGCCGCTCCATCTCATCTGGGGGGCATCGCTCTGTTTTAAGGACTCCATCGCACTGCTGGCGCATACAAGCGGCAAACTCCAGGCTGTCTTTATTTCCTCCACAGCCTGTAAGCAGTTCCTGCCGTACCAGTCGAACTCACGCGGCTCTGTTGCGGGCAGTTTCTTAAGGAACTCCTGCCTTTGCTCCTCATACCCGAGCACTTTACGCGCCTGGTCTATTTCTGCAAGCACCGCTTCAGCTTTGGATGGTCCTGAGGACGAGACATCCTTTTCAGACTTGATACAGATGCGGTCTGGTTCCAGTTCGTAAGCGAGGTCCCCGAGCTGGGCCACCAGTAACGAAAGAACGTTCCTGGCCATCATGTTTTCCAGGCGAATGGTAATGGGGCGTTCGTATACATCAACATCGATTCCCGGGCTTATGATTATTCGCACTCCAATCTTTCTCTCCAACTCTCTTATTACTGTTTCAAACGGGGCAGTAGAAAAGTCCAGGGAAACCCGCCTATCAAGGAGTCTCTTCATCTTGACATGCCATTCGGGCAACTGGTAGGGGTAATCGGGAACAGGCTCCTGCGCGGCAGCCTGTTTCTGCCCGGCAGGCACGGCCTGGTCTTTCCCGTTCCGCTTCCCCCCATCGCTTTTGCGACTAACAGAGGCGGCCGGTCTCTCTCCCGCATGAGTATTAGAGGCTGTTTCCCCTTGCGCAACAGTATCTGCCGGCTTCTCTCCCGCCTGCCGGGTGCCGGCTCTCTTTATCAACATATAGCCGCAGATGCAGGAGAGGACGACCACAAGGGCCACGCTGAGGGCGGCCCGCGTCTTCTTCATGGGTAATCCCCCAAGAAGAATCTTTGATGCAACAGATGCTGATGCGAGAGTAATTGCCGCCTTGCATGTCCCTATCAGGGCAGCGGATGGCTTCAGCCTTGGCAGGCGGCCAAGCAGCGGCGGCAGCGCACCGGCTGACGCGAAGCCCCGGGCCAAAAGCGATTCCCGCATGTGCGCCAGCGCACGGCTTATCCTGCTTCTCACCGTTCCCTCGAGGACAGAGAGGGCCTGTGCCACCTCCCTGGAAGACAGTCCCTCTATATGGTGCAGGACGACGGGGGCACGCATCTCGAGCGGCAAGAGAGAAAGAGATTTCTCCAATGCCTCTTTCACTTCCGCGTCTAACTCTTGATGCGCATGGGAGTCGCGTTGTCTTTCCACGGCGAATTTACTTTCACGCTCTCTGCGGCGCTTGCCGCTGCGCATCATATGGAGTGAGCACCGGACAGCCGTGGTGCAGATAAACGCCCATTCTGGCCCGCCTTTGAATTTGCCGGCCCTGCGTGCTATCAGGGCAAATGTTTCCTGAGTTATGTCTTCCGCATCCGCCTGGTTGTATGAGAACCGGTAAGCAGTGTTGAAAACAGCCTCGGCGTATTTGTCCACGAGCGCTTTGAAAACCTTTTTATCGCCATCACGAAACCGCTCAAGCAGAAACTCCGCCATATCTGTTCTCCTCACCCTCACTTAATAGAACCCGCAAACCTCTCATGCGTTGCAACAAGTATACAAAAATTTGAGACTACTTAGCAAGAGTTAGTACGTCTGTTGGACTGCAGAGGCGCAGGGCCTTTCTTTACCGCAGAGACGTAGAGAAACGCAAAGGAAGCCCCGGGCTTCAGCCCGGGGGTATTTGGAACGCAAGCCGCGGGCTGGTTCCACCGCGGAGGGCGCAAAGAAGTTGAAGATTTGAGCGCGCAGGTGCCTGAGAACGCAGAGGGAAGCCCCGGGCTTCAGCCCCGGGGGTATTTGGAACGCAAGCCGCACGCGCGGCAGCTACTGAAACAGCTTGGAATTACAAACCCTGTTGATGCCTTTATCGCGGGTAGCGTGGACGCCATGATGTTCGATGTGGCATTTGCCATAGCCATTCAGGGGTTTGCGGCAAAGACCATTAGAGCACAACTTCTCACGGAATTCTGGAAATCAAAGAAAAAGGCCAAGAGATAGACAAGTGAAAGAACGGCTTACTTCTTTTTGTTTACCTTGACCTTGTACTTTTTGGGGTTAAGACGAGCACCTCTGGACACGGCTTTATCTTTGACAAGCTCGCCCTTCTTGACCAGAGCAGCAATGACATCTCTCACGCTGCCTGTGGAGCGCATCTTGAACTTCCTTCCCATCTGGCGGATGGTAGGCGTGCGATGCTCTTTCTCCACGCACGCGATGATGTACTCAAGCGCTGCGGCCTGCTTCTTCGTTAATGGCCTCTTTGCCTTTGCCATAGTTGGCTCCTTCCTGCTGCGGTTGACCTTACCTGAGAATTTATGCCAGCTACATGTGTCAAGGATAGCGCTTCTACGCCCTGCAGTCAAACCTCTTTTTTTACGGCGACGCCGTTTTCGCTGGTGTCAGATATGGATAATCCTGCCTTTCAGGGGGATTTTGGGAATATGGTAATTTCGACAATGTTCACCCCGTGTCAGCAGTTTTTGCTCCTGCCAAAAGTGGCTGCGCCACCTCTGCGTCCTCAGCCTCCTCTGCGCTCAAATCTCACCGCAGAGACGCAGAGAGCGCGGAGATAAGAATCCTTTTCTTTTTTTGAACCGCAGATTAACGCTGATTAACACAGATTTGCTGCTTCTAACTTCCGACCCTTTCTTACCTGTATTTATCTGCGTTCATCCGCGGTTAAGTCTTTTTCTTGTTTCCGAACCAAGATTAAATCTCTTCTCTTCTTCCTCTGGTGCTGCAAGCACTTCTGTCAAAAGTGGCTGCGCCACCCCTGCGCCTCTGCAGTTGAACAGAAGTACTGACTCTTGCTGAGTAGTCTCGTAATTTCGCATATAATCAGCAGAATTCCCGCAGGCGGGGAGAAAAAGCAGAATCGCCATCAGATAAAGTGCCTTTTTCATTTCTCCTGCTCTTTCTCTTTAAGCTCTTTTCCCGAAACCGCGCCATGCTTGACGATTAAAACCAGAAAAGTCAACTTAACTTCAGTTTGCCTCTTTCCTGTCACTCTTAATAGCAAACATTATCGCGCCGATTGCCAGGACAATCGCGAATACGAGAGAGGGAAACATGAAAACCTTATCTTGCGAAGCTCCCGCGCCTGCAAACAGCCCTGCTGCAAGAATCGCATACACAATTGATGTTGTCTTCATAACTTCTCCCATTTGTTTATGCCTACTTGTCCTTGCTACTTTCAAGCTCTTTTCCCGGAACCGCGCCGTGGGAGCGTGCCACCAATCTGCAAATTAGCAAACCTGCAATGACCAGTACCACAAATACTATTGCATAACTAATCCATTGGCCGAAAATATCAAACAGCGGTTTGGTTATGACGTGTATATACCACCAGAAAGCAGGCATTGCTTCGGGCCTGCTGTAGTCAAGTGCCGCGTTGTTTGCCGCCGATGTTAGTATAAAGAAGTAGAATGTCAGGATTATTGATACGGCAATAATCATAAAGAGCTTGCCGCTCTTGCCTTGCGCGTCCGCTTTTTCCCATGTTACAAAGGCGATGAGGGCAGGCGGGAAGAACAGGAGGCTGAGGATAGCCAGAACCTTTTCATATGGCTCCAAATCTCGCCTCAGGTCTAACATCTTCACCTCCCAGAGGGTTCTTTACTCGCCCTTCTTCTCTTTCATCTCTTCCCCCGAAACTGCGCCATGCTTGCGGAGGAGTTCAGCAAGATTATCATTATAAAATTGTGATTCAATAGCATGGTCAAGAGGTGTTTTGCCATCAATATCTTGTGCGTTTATGTCCCCCCCGCAGGTAACAAGAACTTTAATATTCTCTTTTCTGTTTCCTCTTGCCGCCCAATGTAGAGGGGTTTCTCCGCATTTATCTTTCTTATTAACAACAGCACCCTTCGCAATAAGAAGCTTCATGACATCCTTGCTACTGTTCTTTGCTGAAACATGTAGTGCCGTCCAACCATGGTCTTCATCCTGGCAATTCAAATCTACACCACATACAATAAAGAATTCTACAATATCTTTATTGTCCGCTTCCACGGCTTTCATAAACGGTGTATTGTCCAAGCTGTCTCTCACATAAATATCTGCGCCCTGTTCAACCAGTTCCTTCACACGCGCGAGGTCGCCTTTTTTAGCTGCGATAAGCAATTCGTAACCTGAAGGATTGCTATGCTTGGCACCCGCTTCACGAAGCACTGAAGAAATCTTTCCAAAACACATGTCAACCGCGTAGTCAAGAGGTGTTTGTCCTTTATTGTTCTCTGCATTCACATCTGCGCCTTGCGAAATGAAGAACTTAACTATCTTCTCTTCAGGAGTTCCTTGCCATATGGCCAAAGAGTGTAATGGCGTTTCACCATTTATATTTCTTGCGTTGATGTCTGCGCCATTTGCCAGAAAAAGTTTAGCTTTTTCTA
>CAYWBA010000072.1:0-11466 GCA_964455955.1 uncultured Planctomycetota bacterium
GCGGACCACCGGCATCGGCAAGAAGAAGCAGGGGAGTACGTATGCGTATTTGCGCTCTGACTGAGGGGCGAGCTGGGACCAGGGGATGGGGAAGAATTCGTGTGGCAGGGCAAGCCCCTCGGATGTTTTCTTGACGAAATCGGGGATTTCCAGTTCGAAACTGTAGGAGAGGGATTCCACGTTGAGGTCTGTCAGGTCCGGGAATTCTGTGGAGAGGGCCCTGGCACCCCCGAAGAAAGAGCCGTACATGCGTTCGAGCTGGAAGTTACGGCGCCCTTCGACCGCGAAGCTTTGCCGGCTGATAGCTGCGTTGTCGCCGCTGACCGTTAAGGTTGTCTTTGTTTTTGCGTTGCCGTTTTTCAGTATTTCAATAACCGTGTTTTCAGTCTGCACGGTTTTTTCGATGTTTGGCAGGGGGACGCTGAGTATCTGCCCGCCATCCTCATTTACGACGAGTACGGGTGCCCCCCAGTCCATAAACGGCGGGCCGTCTGTAAGGCCGTAGAACTGGGCCGTGCCGTCGAGCCAGAGGCCTTTCTTGCGCTCGCCCGAGGGAGGCACGTATGCTATGCAGTGGTTGAAATGCCTTATCATTGGCAGGCTCATGTCGGGCTTCCCACGCCGGCGCGTGGCATATATAAGGACGGGCAGGCCTTTTATGCCTGCCTCGTTAAGCATTGTGTTTATGAGGAGAGCCTTATCCTTGCAGTCGCCGAACTTCCTTGCGAATATTGTTGAGGCCTTGTAGGGCTGCCAGCCGTGGATTCCGTACTCCCAGGCCTCGTACGTTACGTCTGTTACGACGAAGTTGTAAATCGCCTTTATCTTCTCGAGTTCTGTTTTTTTGTCCGCGGTCAGCTCCTGGACTTTCTTTTCTATTTCCGGCGAGGTGTCGTACTGCTTCTTGAGCAGGTTGTAGAACCACTTGCCGAATTCCCCCCAGTCGCCGAAAGTCGAAACCTGCACTGCCGGCAGGAACTGATCCAGCGGCGGCATGAACGCCTCGGGAACTATGTGGGGAAGGTCGCGCATCTTCCAGGCGTACATTTCTGTCTCGTCTGTAATCCCGGGTTCCTTTACCGGGCGTGCCTCCGTATTGATGTAGTTAAAGTAGAACTTCCTGTCCTTCGGCAGAATCAGGTAGTACTCGTGGCGCTTTATGGGCGCTATCTCGCCGAGGTAGATGCTGTTGTGGAAGATGTGTGTATCGCCGTAATAGTCACCGAAGAAGCGTTCTGTAAGGTCGGTGGCCTGGTCATCAATGCGGAACTGCACGTCAAGGACATCTCCCACCGCCAGCGGGGGGAAAAGCACGCCGGACTCGAAAGACCTGCCTTCCTCCTGCGAGCCGTCTTCGTGCAGCACGGATGCCTTTTTGATTTTGACGTTCTGGCCGTAGGATGTCAGGAAGGGCCCGGCGGAGAAGGACTTGAACGTATCTATGCCTTCTTCATTGAAGATTTTCACTACGAAATGGGTAAACTCGCTGGCAGTGCCATCCTTGTGGACGTTTGTAATTTGCCTGCTCAAGATGCATATGAAGGACAGGTTCTCCTTTTTGGCCTGGGCCGTTAGCTCCGAGGTTGCGAAACGGGTTATGACCTCTTCCGTCTTCGGCTGGCCCTCCTCGAGGATGGGATTGCCCTGCTCGTCAAGGCGGGTTGCACCCGCCGGCGAGACAAGGCGGCGGGACTTGATATATACGCCGTCGTCAGGCTTGACTTCAACGAGGCTTGCGAACCTTTCCAGCTCTTCGTAGGATTTTTTCTTTTCCTGGAGGAATTCGAGGTATCTTTTCAGCCAGGCGTTGTTCGGGTTTATGCGGCGCGCTAGCTCGAAAACAGCCATTGCCTCCGCGTAAATCTCGCCCGTCATGTCCTCGCCGGCCTCCAGGCTCAGGCGCATAAGCAGGTTGCCGCGCTTTACCAGCTCATCTTCCGCTTCTGGGCAGACCGCAAGCGCCTTGTCTATCTCGGCGACGGCCTTCTCAAGCTCGTCGCAGCTTAGATAGATCGCGCAGCGCCGGACAGGGTAACGTATCTGGTAAGGGTCGAGCGAGGAAAGCGTCTCATACTGTGCGAGCGCCTCCTGCATCTTGCCTGTCTCCCTGAAATGCGAGGCAAGCTGGTACCGTGCGCCCACGTCTGAGTAGTCTTGCCTGAGCATGTCTCTCACTATTTCCAATGCTTTCGCCGGTTTGCCATCCTGATATATGGTTGTTAGCCGCCTGCGCAGCGACGGAGACCTGCGTATCTCTTGGCGAGCATGCTTCTCGAGGGCCAGGGTCGCAAGCTTTACTTCAGTGTGAAACCCCCGCGCCTCCAGGATGTCGAGATGCAGCAGCAGGGCGGGCAGGTACTCGCCGTTAACCTTAAGAGCCCTGTCCAGGTAGGTCTTTGCTTTGTGCCAGTTGTTCATGTCCTGCAGATAGTAGCGCGCCATGTGCAAGAGCGCTTCAACGTACTGCCCTTCGAGCTCTATCGCCTTTTCGCACATCTGGCGGCCCTTGTTGCTCTCCTTCTCCGCCTGCATCCTGGTCCTCTTGTAGAAGTGTGCTTCGCAGAGCATGAAATGGTAGTACGGGTTGTCCGGGACAAGCTCGATGCACTTCTCGAATGCTGTCTGGTCCTTGTAGGCGTTTTCATCTTCAAACGGGTGGACAAGGTGGAGGTAGCCGTAATGCGCCTGCGCGATAACATCTTCGGGCTCCTGCGACACGCGCTTCTCGTAGTAGCCGATGGCGCCCCTGTCCGCAACGAAGGCGGCCGGGTCAGTTGCCTGTTTGTAGCTCGCGTTCAGGAATTCCTCGCGGGTCTGCGCAGCCTTGAAGGCGACCTCGCCGCCCTGGGGGTCTGTGATGCGCAGCCTGAAGGCCCAGTTGCCGTTGCGCTCGCTCACCTTTACAAGTATCTTGTTGAGCCCCGCGTTAAGCTTCACGGCGACAACGTCCTGGTCAAATCCAAGTGTCCTGTGAATCTCCTGCTCAAGCACCTTCTGGTCGTTGACCCAGACCATGAGCCCCTCGTCCGACGCGATACGCAGCGCTGCTTCGGTCTCCTGCGGCACGCTGACGTACGCGAGCGCATAGGCGAGAACCTCGTCGTTGGGTCTCATTAGCGAGTCAAAGTCAACATCCGCCAGCAGCGGCCTCACCGGCAGCAAACGCCAGCGGACTTTGCGTTTCTTGCCATCATAAGCGGCGTTCAGGTCTATTTCCTTCTCAGGCCCGTACGACACCTTGAAATAGCCGCCCCGCTCGTTCTGGAACGGCCCTGTAACCATCCAGTCGGTCACAAAGCCGAGCCTGCGGCACGCATCACGAACTTCGTCCAGTTGGCCGGTTCTTATCTGGGCGCCGGCAAGGTGCCACCTGCGCCAGCCATCCAAAACCCCGGGCAGGTCGAAGTCAGTGGCGACTTGCTCGAGGAACTCGCACAGCTTCTCATAATCTGGCGCAGGCTGCTGGTACATGAGGCTGACCGCGCGGTCCAGGTAGATTTCGGCCTCGGCGTTCCACCTGCGGGACTCTTCACCCGCTGCTTTGCCTGCCAGTTCCAGAGCCGCATACAAGGCATCCTTGTAAGCATTCACTGCTTGCGCGTACAGACCCTTGCCTTCGAATACCCTTGCCTTTGCTTCCAGGCTTGAGGGTTTCTCGGCGGCCGGCTGCGCAGGCTTGTGGTGCTCCTGTGCCGCGATGTAACCGGGAACAAGGGCCGCTGCCACTGATGCAAGTCCCAGTATCAGCAGCAAACGGATAGCCTGTTGTCTGGCGCCTTTGGCGTGGAACATGAACTCTCCTTTCATATAGTAGCGAGTAACCAGTAGCGAGTAGCGAGGGCCGGAACTGGTTGCTGGTTACTTTGCCGCCTCTTTCACAAGCACTGCGTCTGCCCAGACAGCACGGTCCATCGTGTCAATGTCCTTGCCGAAATCAACTACGAGCTTGAGCTCCTTCACGCCGTCGAGGATAACGCTAACAATCGCAGGTTCAGTCTTGCCGGTAATGTTTATGCTGCGGAAAAGCTCTTTGCCATCGCCGTAGACAGCAAAAACGACATCGCCTTTCCCGCCCGTCTCGTCATCTATGCCGATTATACTCACAAACTTGCTGTACTGCCTGTCAAGCTGATATGTGAGTTCTGTCTTGGAGTGGACGCTGACGCCTTTGAAGAACTTTTTCCCTCGCAGTGAGATAGGCTGCTTTTTCACCAGGCTGTGGTCAAGCTGGTAGTGGTAAAGGAACTTGTCAAAGAACGGGGTTTCGACAACTTCCGATGGCTTCAGGTCGGAAAGGTGGGTGGAATTGCCGCCGAAGAAGTAGAGCGAGTGCAGGAACTTTTCTTCAAGCTCCACAGGGGTGCCGAACCAGTTAAACTTCATCCGCTGCGATTTGTAGCTTGTCAGCTTGCCGCTCAGCCGGCTGCCATCCGCAAGATGCACTGTGGCGCGCAACCCCTTCAGGGGCTTGGGCTTTGACAGGGGGGCGAGCTTGACGCCAAGCACCTTCTCGTATGGCAGGTCAATTGAGCCAAGCGCTTCAACCTTGATTACAACATCACGAGCTGCGAACTTCTCCACTACGCCCAGCGTTTTCTGGCCGCCTTTGAGGAACACTACATCCGTGGAGTTGTCCAGTGCCGACTTCTCCTCGATAAACGCGCCCTGCTTGACGTTGGCGAGGTTGAATGCCGCCAGCAGGTTGTCAATGCTTATCCTGCGTTTGCCAATGGTCTCGCTGTCTATAATCAGTCCCTTTTCATCCCCATCAACAAGGTTGCCGACCACGCGGTCCCCGTTAATCATCACTACCATGAAGTTGCCATTGGGCTTGATTGTTTTCTTGCCGAAAGTGAGCCTCACCACCTTGGAAACTGCAACTTCCTTGTTCTCCAGTTTTACAACCCCGTTCTCGCCCTCTGTAATTTGCAGTATCTGCGCGCTTTCGCCGCCGGAAGTGGTAAACACCTCGCCGGCAAGCGCAACTGTAGCTGCACCGGCAAGTAGGAACAGGGCCGTAACTGCCTTGATACGCTTCACTAAAGCTCTCCTTTCATCCTGCTTTTCTCTAACATGCTGGCCGGTTTTCTCTACGGCTTCTCCAGAAGAAAGTTTGCCGCTTATATAATGCGGGAAGCATATCAGATGCTTGTCCGACTTTGCAAACAAAAACGATATTTTGGCTTGCTTCACAGTTTCTTTATACGTAAATTGACGCCGGAGGGCCAAGTGTTAATTCCCATAGGCGACGAACAAGAGACAACTGTTGTCCCTTTCATCAATTACGCGCTTATTATTGTAAACGTGATTGCCTTCTTCGTGCTCGCGCTGCGGCCTGACTATGGGGACATAGTTCGCAACTACGGCACTATTCCGGCCGACCTGAAACCGTGGACTCTTGTCACCAGCGCCTTCCTGCATGCAGGTGTCTTTCACCTCGCGGGCAATATGCTTTTCCTCTGGATATTCGGCGACAATATCGAGGAAAGGTTCGGGCACCTTAAATATCTCGCTTTTTATCTCGGCGCGGCTGCGGCCGCGGGTTTGTTCTTTGCTGTTTGCAATGCAGGTTCAAAAATTCCCGCAGTCGGTGCCTCCGGCGCTATTTCCGCCTGCCTGGGCGCCTACGCGGTTCTCTTCCCAAAGGTCAAAATCCGCTTCTTTTACCTGATTTATATTCGCGCCGGCACGTTCGCTGTGAGCGCCACCTGGGCTGTCGGCTTCTGGGCCGCAATGCAGGCCATGTGGTTCCTCGTCCTTAAAAGTGAGAGTTTTGCTGGTGTTGCGTATTCTGCACATATAGGAGGCTTCCTCTTCGGACTTGCAGTAGGCATCCCTGCCGCTATTTTCTTCAAGAGAACCAAGCAGGCACAGCTTGCAGCAATGGACCGGCGGTTGAAGGAAGGCAGGCTCGCACCGGCACACCCACGGCCACTGGTGGGTCCGAAGCCCTTTGTCGCTTCGGCAGGGAGTCCGCAGCCACTAAGGCGCACCCCGGAGTTTTCGCCCATACCGCTTGCTGAAGTTATCCACGGGTTCGCTGTTTTCCGCAGGACAGACGAGAAGATAAACATAGCTGAAGTCGGCGGAATCGTCGCTACGCTGCTCAAGGTTCCGCTCGCCGAGGTTACCAGCCGCCTGAAGGCGTGCAGCGGGTTTGTGGGTGATGGCTTAACGGAGAGCCAGGCTGAAGTGCTCTCACGTGAGCTCAAACAGATGAATATCCCCACCTTTGTTGTGGAACAGGAGAAGCTCCGAAAACTGCCAGAAGCCTTGCTTGCCAGTGATGCCGCCTTCGGGCCTCAAGGATTTACAGTTGCTTCAGAAGGCCGCCAGCAGGCATTCCCGTGGTCCGATATTCTCATGGCGAACGCGGGGGTAATCGAGGGGGCGCGTGACGTTGAGGTGCAAATTACAGGCAAGCCGCGGCGGTATGTAGGGTTGAGCGGGTATGCCTTTGGAGCTCGCCAGCCGAAAACAAAAATGGTCAGGGAAACATCCTATCGGCTATTGATAGATGTGCTTATCGGTGAGCCGTGGTGCCGCTACCGCATCCAGGAAGGCTACACAACCTTCTCGCTCATGGGCGAGGCAATGCTGCCCGGCGCTCACCAGAATATGGTGAAAATGGCCCGGGACATAGTCCTGCACGGCGGCCCGGTACTTGTCGGAGATGCGGTCGAGGCGCTTGCCGGCGGGCTGAGTCTTGCACCCTTCACTTACGAGAACCGCCGCAAGTACGACCTTGTCAACTTCTATCTTGCACACAAAGCACTTTACGATTAGCGCCTCAACCTGCCTGGCGCGGCTCCATGGCAAGTTCTTCAGCTCTTTGAGGTCCGGGCATTCTTATGAGAACTACAAGCAGCAGGGCACCCAGGCCGGCCAGTGCGCTTGCGGTAAGCGCCACCGCGGCGAAGGAAACCACATCAATAAGATACCCCGTCACAAGCGACGCAAGCGCAAGCGGCAGCGAGGTCAGCAGGCCTGCCAGGCCCACGTGGCTTGTCTTGTCCCGCGCGCCGGATAGCGCAAGCACGATGTTGAGGTGCGATATCCAGTCTGCCGCCAGGTACGCGCCCGCAGATGCCATCGCGATATAGAATCCAGCCAGCGTCTGCAGGCAGACCGCAACGCAGGTGGCTCCCAGCATGAGGGCCGCCCCCATGACCGCGACAGACTTGAACCCCAGCCGGTCGGCCAGCCTGCCGAAGAGCAGGTTGCCCGAAGCCTGCCCGATAAGCAGGAATACGACAAAGTACCTGACGTGCCTCGGCTCTATCCAGGGGAGCACACCCTTGGCGTGCTTTACGTAGAAGAAGACAAGAATCAGGTTGAGCCCGAGCAGCAGTCGCAGGAATATGTATTTGCGAAGCTGCCTGTTCTTGACAAATATCATTGCAAGGGACTTCATGTGTTCGGCGAAGCTCCTGCGGGCCTTGCCGCCTGCGTCATGCTTTTCTCTCACAGGTATGAAAAACAGGTTGCCCAGGCAAATAAAGGCAAATGTCAGAAGGAAAAGAAGGGCGTAATTCCTCGGAAATCCCCTGCCCGCAATCAGAAATCCAACCGAGGCAACCGCCCACGCCCCGAAGATGCACTGCGCGCTGAAAATTGTGCCGAACGCGCTGCCGCGCTTCTTTTCCTCCGTGACACGCGAAAGGAAGTTAAGATAGACAGGCATCAAAACGCCCAGCGCGCAACTGTAGAATGCCATCATAACAATGAAAAACACCAGCGTCCCTGTGTATGTCGAGGCGCCCGGGACGCGGTAGTAGTTGTAAAGGAACAGGCCAAGCCACGCCAGCGGCGGCAGGTAGTGAAGGAAGAGGACAGAGCCTTTCTTCGATGGCCGGTGCTCCGTGAAGTAGCCTGCGAACGCCTGCGGCACCGAGCTGCCGACCACCCAGACCGCGGTCAGCACGCCGAGGATGAAGTTTGTCGCGCCCAGGTCGTCGAGGTATGCGGGCAGTACCGCCCTCGCATGGCTGAACGCCATGCCTGTCCCCCAGAATATCTCGACCAGGCTCAGGAATAGTATGTTGCGCCTGTGATAGCTTTTCGCCCCAGTCTCGCTGGCGGGTGCAACCCGCCCTGGGTTCCCGAGTCGGCCTTCTCTTTCCATCTACTGTACATTTCCCCTGTTGTATTTCGAGGTGCTGCAAGCACTTCTGTCAAAAGTGGCTGCGCCACCTCGCCTGCGGGTGCTACCCGCCCCTGCAATCACTCTCGATGCCTTCTTGACCCAGTTGAGCCAATACGTTACCAAACCATACCCGTTCTGCCAAGAAATATTGCACTTCTTGCCGTGATTTCAGGCTGGAATTTGCCGTGGTTTCGGAGGTGTTAAGTGATATGTGCCATACCGTAGCTTTTTGCTGCTTACAATTACTTTATCTTTGTTATGAATACGTCTGTCAAGCCGGCGCTCGTCTTCGAATCTGAGCCGCCCCAATCCGCCGCGAAGTTGACGCTCTCCCTAAACTGCCCAGTTACGCAAACATTGCCACTTCCTTGTGCGCAGATACCGTGGGCCCTCTCGTAATTTGAGCTACCAATCCTGCGTGTCCAGCAGTAGTTGCTGCTTGCATCCAACTTCGTGATGAATATGTCTGCAGAACCCGCGCTTGTCTTTGAATCAGAGCCGCCCCAGTCCGCGGCAAAGTTGACAGTGCTGTCAAAAAAGAAACCTGTCACATAAACATTGCCGCCTTTGTCCGTACAGACTGCTTCGATACTGTCAGTAGAGGCCCCGCCTATTCTGCGCGTCCAGTAGTAGCTGCCATTGTTGTCTACCTTTGTGATAAAGGCGTCGTCTTTACCCGCGCCTACCTTTGTGTCAGAACCGCCCCAGTCCGCCGCGAAGTTGACAGAGTAGCCTGGTGCAAGGAACATTGCGCCTGAGTTGCCAGCCAGGAAGATGTTGCCGTTTAAGTCCGAACATACAGTACAGGCATACTCCCACTCTGTTCCACCCATTCTGTAAGTCCAGCAATAGTCGCCGCTTGCGTCTATCTTGGTGACAAATGCGTCTGTATAGCCTGCACTCGTCTTCGAATCTGAGCCTCCCCAGTCCGCCGCAAAGTTGACTGTTTCGTTAAACCTGCCCGCAACGTACACGTTTCCGCTTTCGTCTGCGCAGATAGCATAGGCTGTGTCATACAAAGAGTCGTTCCCGATGCAGCGCGTCCAGCAATAGTCGCCGTTTATATCTATCTTGGTGATAAACATACTTTTGCCTGTCTTTGTATCACTCTCGCCCCAGTCCGCCGCAACGTTGACACTCCCCTCAAAACTGCCTGCCATGTAGACATTGCCGCTTCCGTCGGCACAGATGGTGTAAACTTCATCAGATTCCGAGCCGCCTATCCTCCGCGTCCAGTAGTAATTGCCTGCTGCGTCTATCTTCGTGACGAAAATGTCATTGAAGCCTGCATCTGTCTTTGTATCAGAGCCGCCCCAGTCTGCCGCAAAGTTGATAGTTCCGGTAAAGCTGCCCGCTACATAGATATTGTTGTTCCCGTCAGCGCAAATTGCGCTGACAGGGTCATAGCCTGGGCCACCCATTATGTGGGTCCAGCAGTAGCCGCCGTTTGGGTCTGTCTTGGTGATGAACACGTCTGTAACGTTTGGGCCGGTTGTCTTTATGTCGGTGCCGCCCCAGTCAGCCGCAAAGTTGATGGTTGTTACGCTAAAGCTGCCTGCGATGTAAAAGTTGCCATCCGCGTCCGAGCAGATAGCACTAACCTTATCATCCTTGACATCCCCTATCCTGTGTGTCCAGTAGTAATAAGGGCTGGCCGGGATTACATCTATGTAGTTCGTCTTTGTCATGGTATCGGAGCCGGCAAGGCCTGTAACTGTCAGCTTGACAGTGAATGTGCCGCCATTGTAAGTGTGGACAGGGTTCTGCTCCGTCGAAGTAGCGCCATCTCCAAAGTTCCACAGCCACGAATCTATCCCCAGAGTCGCTGTGGACATATCTGTAAAAGAAACTACAAGCGGTGCATCACCTGACGTGGTTGACGCGGTAAAGTCCGCGTTTATGGTCCCGTAACTCACTGTGAATGTGCGTGACTCGACCAGGGAAAATTCGTACTTGTCATCCAGCGCTGCCACGCGGAACGTATACCCTCCCTCCGCTAAAAAACCAGAGTCCGCGGAAGTGCCCGTTGTCCAAATATCAGGCGGGTCAATATCAAATGAATAGTTGTAACCCAGAACAGTGCCGTCGGCATCGGAGCCGCTCCAGCTAAACGCGACCTGCGTTGCGTAAACTGTCGAGCCGTCCGCAGGCCCGCTTGTAATAGCAACTGTGGGAAGCTGGTTAACAATTGTGTTATCCACACTGAAAGAGTTCGACTCACCCGCGTTGCCCTCGTGGAAATCAGTCGGCGTCACCTTGATTTTCACCATGTCAAGCTGCCCTGCAAACGCAACGCCGTCTGCGCGCGAATCCCATACAAAGATATGGTCTGTCCCGGCAGGCGAAGAGGAAAGTCCACTCAGCCCGTCACCACCTATAGGCCACATCGCCGCTGCATACCAGCTCCCGCCATTGTCAGTCGAGTAGTGCACAACGGCTGTGCAGGTGTCGCCTTCAACATCGATAAGGGAGTAGTCTATCGCTATGTTGCCGAACTCCACGCCTGCCGGGGCTGTGACTGCTGCGACTGGAGGCTGGTTGTAGGCTATGTTGTTCAGAGTGAAAGAGCTGGAAACCCCTGCCGTGCCGGAGGCGTTGCTTACATCGGAAGGTATGATTTTGACTCGCACACTTGCATCACCTGAAAGCGCCAGGTTGTTGCTGACCGAATCCCACTGGACAGTGTGAGTTTCTCCCGGGTGCCAGCTTGACTCGAGGTTTGTCGCCTTAAGCGGATTCACAAGCGCCGCCGTGTTGAAGGTCTTCCCCCCGTCGGTCGAGTATTCGACAGTGATATCGGCCAGTTCAAGTTCCCTGTCAATAACATGAAAGGTGACTGCGACATCTCCGCTGGCCGGGCTTGAAGGTGTGGAAACTACTGCCTGTGGGGAAGCAATGTAGGGGAAATCCGGCGGCTGTATAGGGCCGCACCCCTGGCTGCCGAAAACGAAGGCAACAGCGGCGAAAATCCATGTGAAAAGTCTCGTTTTCCGCAAGGTCTGCCCCCTTTCCCGCAACTGGTTCTTCCTCTCCAAGTCAGATTCGCTTCAGCGCTCCATGGTTCAATCAATCTGTCTTGTGAGCCGTGGTTTTTTGACTCTTGCGGCTTGTTGTAAACCACCGCGTAACCTCTTAATCTCTTTATTATAGTAGTTCTCTAAAGTTTTTTCTCCTTTCCTGGCCCAGCGCCGGATTGGGCGTGGACTGTCCTTTACCCTATGTTGGGAGCCGAACTTCCTTTTTGTCATTGCGAGCGGAGCGAAGCAATCTCGTCAGTCAGGAGTGCCTCGTCAGCTGTTGAGATTGCCGCGTCGTCCGCC
>CAYWBA010000073.1:0-11209 GCA_964455955.1 uncultured Planctomycetota bacterium
TTGCTACGTAAGCAGGTTGCGTCGAAACGCGAAGTGTGGGTACGTGTAACATGTTATCCTGCAGTAAGTTGCGTTATTTTTAACCACGTTAGAAACCTTTACATTCCGGGCGAACATTAATTTTCACCACGCCTTCCGGCATGGTGCTTCCTACCAATGTACTAATTTATTAAACACCTGAGTAGCTCGAATATTCCCGGAATCTTGGAAATTCAGCGGAAAAATTACTTGTCCTTGTTCTTCTCGTACCACTGTTTCCATTTACCGTAGTCCTGACCAAAATCTTGCTTTGTTATACTCTTTAAGGCAACTATGGATGACAGACGGACGTTCATATCGTTGTCTTTCAATGCCTCGATCAGGGGTTCAATCGCCCTTTTATCTCCCAAGATACCCAAAGCAGTTGCGACGTCGGAGCGCATTTGCCAATCATTGTCTTTTTTCAGTATCTCAATAAGAGGCTCGACAGCTCTCTTGTCACCAGCTTGCCACAGTTTTTCTATAACTATGAGGCTATCTATCCCTTCACTGTTCTTTAAGGTATCCATCAGGAAGTTGAATGCATCATTGTCTCCGCATAACTTAATAAGTGCAGAGGCGGCGCTCAAACGAAGTGAATCATCTTTACTTTCTTTGAAAAGCTTTCTCAGCAGGTCAATTGTTCCCTTGTTACCTAACCTTCCTAACGATTGGATGATATAGGAGCGGACAACGCTATCTTTGGTACTATTCAGAGCATCGACGACAGGTTTAAATGCTTTCTTATCACCAATCCTGCTCAATGCGTATGCTGCATGGCCACGGACATCTTCCACCTCGTCTTTCAGCGCCTCAATAAGCGGTTCAACCGCCCTTTTCTCGCACATATCCGCCAACATTATTGCGGCACCGCTACGTACGTCCTTGTTCTCATCCTTCAAGGCTTCGATAATGGGTTGAACTGCCGGTTCACCTATCGCTTTCAAAGCTTTTTCAGCACGCCTATAGACCACGCTAGTATCACCCCAGGATTGAATCAGAGGCTCAATTACCCGTTCGTCGCCTAATTCACCTAGTGCCTTCGTAGCTTCCATACGGACAATAGGGTTTTCATGCTTCAACAACTCGATCAGACCTTCAACATTCTTTCTACCGCCAATTTGCTGGAAGGCTTTTCTGACAGCCTGTCGGTCCCTTTCCTCTCCCCCTTTTACCTCTCTCATATACCTTTCCATCTCTTCTTCTTCTTGGGTTTTTCTGCCACAACCCATCAGAGTAAACAACATAACTAGCACAAGCAACGGGAATCTCATCATCAGTGCCTCCTCAAATTCTGTGACTTTGTCCAAAAGCAATGGCTCATGGGTCAACTGTTGAGATGATATGAAAACAGCTCTTGGTCATCAAGTCTTTTGTGAGGGTCCAAACGTGTCCAAGTGCAGTTTCACTTCACAGGGCCTCCACCAAAACCTCCTTGCTCAGGTGGAAGCCCGGTCTCTGGGTGACCTCCCTGTCCCGGTGGCGGGGCTTGACTTTCACCACGTCTACCGACGTGGTGCTTCCGAAACATGCCCGCGGGTTGAAACCCGCGGGTTGTTATTTTGTTTTGGTGGTATTTTTCAGTATCAGGAGTGCGGCGGCGGTGCCGTAGGGTTTGCTGAAACCGTAATGGTCAACCCAGCCGCCGTCATTTTCGTTGATTTCAAGGATGTCCTTTCTGATAAGAGGGTAGTATTTATTCTGCAACTCTTCGGAAAGGAGATTTGTGCAGAGCGTGGCGTAATAGTAGCCGAAGAAGAAGTAGTAGGCTGCGTTCCAGTATTTATCAACGTGGTAGACGGGGTTTTTTCTTACTCTTTGAAGTCTCTCTTTGTACTTGAAGAAGACATCCATTGCTTTTCCGATGTCTGGCAGCTTCTTTTCCTGGTTGAGGAACAGGGAGAGCTCGCAGACCGGCAGGCGCGCGGCGCAGCCTTCAATCATGTCCCTTTCGGGCAGGAATACTATTTTGCCGTTTACCATAGTACCCGAGGGTACTTTCCAGTACTCGTAGGCGTTGCCTTTGCGGAAACTCTTTATGCAATCGAGAGCTTTCTTCAGTAATTCCTTTGGGACTTCCACTGTCTTTTCAGACTGGACAAGCGCGATTATGCCGGGCGCGGTGGTGAAGCTTTCGCTCGGCCCGCCGTGGTATGACCATCCGCCGTCACTGCGCTGAAGCTCTTCCAGGGATTTGACCAGTATCTTGATGCAGTCTTTGTAGTTGGCGTTTTCTTTTTCTTTGGGGGCGATTAAGGAGAAGAAGTGGAGGGCGTAGACAACGCCCCAGATTTTGGGAGCCCTGATTTATACAACTCCTTTGGAGAGTTCGCCGGACTTTACCGCCTGTTGCAGGTATGAGATGCCTTTTTTCAGGGCGGGCTTAATTCGCTGGGGGGATTTTTCCTGCCACTCGTAGAGCGCGAGGCAGCATATCGCGGCAACTGCTTCTTTGTAATCGCCGGCAACGCGCCACGACCCGTCCGGAGTCTGGCTTTGGAGCAGGTATTCAATGCCTGCATCAATAACACTGTCTATTTCCGCCGGGTATCTGGCAACTTCCCAGCTTGCGGAATCGTGCTCGGACAGGTTCGCGGCAGCAATCCAGCTCCAGCGGGAGTCCGGCATTTCGCCTGCCATTTTTTCCCATATTTCGACAGCCTTGTCTTCGGAATGGAGGAGGTAATGCGTAATGCTGAGCCAGTAGTACATCTCCGGCAGGCGAGTGCTTTTGGGATACTTTGTCACAGCTTTCGAAAAGATACCCAAAGCTTTCTCGTACTGTTTTGCCTCAATCTGCGATAAGCCTTTTTCTATCGCGATATCTTCTGCAAATCCCAAATTGTTATCAGGGTCGAGCTTTTCTGTCTTGCTGATATATTCAAGCGCCCCGGTGCAGTCTTTTTCCATGCGGGCGATTCCGGCAAGCTTCAGACAGGTTTGGGCGATATCACGGAGTGCAACCCTGTTGCCGGCTTCGAGCACTTTATTAAGGATTGCTTTGGCGTATGAAAAATTATACTCGCGGATATGGAGGTCGGCCAGCTTCAGGGCATTTGTCGCGTCTGTCGGAGAGCTCAGGAATTTTTTCTTGAGTTCAAGGAATTCGCTTGAGGGCTTGTTGTATTGCCCGTTCTGACTGAGGATATCTTTGCAGGTGCGCACAACGGTAACGGGATTTGTCGTTGCGATATTTTTCAATACTTTTCCTTCAGGCGTGATAAGGAGTACGGAGCCGTCCAGGAGCATCAGCTTGTCGGCGTAGGGGAAATCTTTCAGCTCTATTTTCCTGTACTCTTTGAGGGTCAGGCGAAGCGGGATGAATTTGTAGTTGACAAAGGCGATTAGGCCTTTATCCATGAGAGGGCCTTTGTTAACGAGGAAGCTGTATGCGTAGGGGTAAGGGCGGGGAGTTCCGGGATAGTACAGGTAGCAGAAGATGATTTTGCCGGCTGCTGCGGCCTGTTTTTTTGCTTCATCGAAGTTTTTGAGCCAGTTGATTTCTGAGCCACATTTTCCAGCGAGTTTCTTTGAACTCCTTATTATCTGCCCCTTCTTGCCGACAAGCTTTTTGTATCCAGGCTCATTTCTTATGTTGTCCAGGTCGGAGTCGTTCTCCATGTGTTCAAAATCTCTGTATCCCGACTTTATCGCATTTGCCAGGAACTCTAAGGCGAGCTCTTTTTTGCCGAGAATCGAATATGCACAGGCTGTGTTATATGATGCGATTGAGTCCTCGGGGCTTTTCGACAATATCTTCTTGTAGATTTCTATGGCCTTTTCGTACTGCCTGGCTTTCATAAACCCCATTGCTTCCCGGTGAAGCGCACGGGAGTCCTTATCCTGTGCTTCCAAAGCCACAAGAGAGAAAACAGTAGAGAAAACAACGAAAGACAGCGACAGCAAGATAACCTTTTTCATAATACCCTCCATCAAAACCATAACAGACAGTATATAACTATACGATAGTTATATATCGTTGGACAGCTTCTGTACAGTCAAATTTATACTTGACAGTAGATGGGCTTAGGGTTATTTTCTCTGCCTTGCATACACCCCTTTTTGTGAGCGAGAGCCGTGGTTTCGGGGCAGGGCGGATGATTGGTGATGAGAATGAGAGGCCGAAGATATTCGGCGCTCTCGCGCTTGTTACCGGCCTGGGCCTGACCATGGTCGCCTCGGTGGGTGTATGCGGCGTTCTCGGCTACTTCGTTGACAGGTGGCTTTCCACTTCCCCGGGTTTCCTGATTTCGGGGATACTGCTCGGCGTTGTCGTCGGAGTACTGCAGGCTTACAGGCTGATTGTAAAAAACCTTGACAAGTAGTTCTTCAGGCCGGGGAGAACTGCGAAGGCAGCTAACGTGGCGGACGATTTCGACAGCTATACCAGGAAAATCATGTCTTACTCCGCGGCGCTTACATCTGTGGGCGCGGTGGCCTTAGCGATAATCACATACCGTGACAGGCCCGACCTGTTCGGGGGATTTGTTCTCGGCGCGGTCTTCAGCATGCTGCGCTGGCGGCTTATGATACGGGAGCTCAAGAAGATGGCGCGCGGCAGCTCCGGGGCCGGGCTGTGGCTGCGGGGCTTTTTCATACGCTACGGGCTGACCGGGTTGATAATTGGGGTGAGTGTGGCCAGCGATGCGTTCTCGGTGATTACTACTGTTGCGGGGATATTTCTTGTTAACGCGGTGATTATCGGCGAGCAGATTCTTACAATGCTTGTCGACCGCGTGAAGGGTAAAGAGACGTGGGAATAAGCGACCAGATCAATCCAGGCGTGCCTGTCGAGATATGGGGCATGGCTTTTAATATGACCACGGTCTACATGACGCTTCTGACAACCCTTATCCTTCTTCTTATCGGGTTTATTGCGACGCGCAGGATGCGCAGAATCCCGGGCCGGTTCCAGGCTTTCGTCGAGATGATGGCCAAGTTCTTCTACGACATTGTGGAGCAGGCGCTGGGCAAGCAGGAAGCGCGTAAGTTCTTTCCGATAATCACGACGCTGTTCTTCCTTATTCTTGCTTCCAACATAATCGGGATTGTGCCCATCGCAGCCGTCGAGGCCGGCGGCGAGAAGTACATAGATGTCAACGGGAATAACGTTTACGACATTGATGATGTTTTCACCCAGGACATGGACACGAACGGAAACGGCCGGCGCGATGCGGGGTTTGTTTTTCAGCCCTGGCACGAGCCGACGCGCGACATGAACACAACTGTCGGCCTTGCGATAGCAATGATGATTATTACGCATATCTCGCAGGTGAGGAAGAAGGGCTTTATCGGTTACGTGAAGGACTACTTCGCGCCGCTGTGGTTTATGGTGCCGCTTAATGTTATCGGGCGCGTCGTGGAGGTGATAAATACCTCGTTCCGTCTTTTCGGAAACATTTTCGGCGGCGCCGTGATTATTGTGATTATCTCGTTCCTGCTTCACAGCCTGGTTATTCCCGTGGGGCTGAGTTTCTTCTTCGGCCTTTTCGCAGGCACGATACAGGCGTTTGTCTTTACCATGCTGTGGCTGTCGTATCTGGCAGTATCGCTGTCTGAGGAGTAAGCATGGCTGACCCTTCCATAGCGCAGATAGCCGCCTATGTCGGCGCTGGATTTGCGATGGGCTTTGGCGCAATAGGTGCGGGGGTTGGGGAAGGCTACACGGCGGGCAGGGCGAATCTGGCTATTTACCGTCAGCCGGCCGCGACAGACGCTGTTGTAAAAAACATGCTTATCGGGCAGGCGATTGCCGAGACTTCGGGTATTTTCTCGCTTGTGGTGGCGTTTATCCTTGTCTTCGGTGTTGACTTTGCCGATGCGGGGCTTGTCGAGGCTGCGGCGCTCCTGGGTGCCGGGTTTGCCATGGGCGCGGGGTCCCTGGGCCCCGGCGTGGGTGCCGGGCTGGCCGGGGGTGAGGCGTCTGAGGGTATTGGGAGAAACCCCATACGCGGTCCGATACTCACCCAGGTGATGCTGATAGGCCAGGCGGTCAGCCAGACTACCGCGGTCTATTCTCTGGTTGTTGCGTTGATACTAATCTACGTGGTGTGACAGGTGCAGGTGAATCTGTGGAGGATTTGTAATGGCGATTGAAGGACCTGACTTGATAAGGGCAGCCGCATTGCTGGGCGCCGGGATTGCTATGGGTTTCGGGGCTATAGGGCCCGGCATTGGCGAGGGTTACGCGGCGGGCAGGGCTTGCGAAGGCATCTCGAAGAGGCCTGAGGAAGCCGGCCTTCTCACAAGGACGATGCTTATCGGGCAGGCAGTCTCGGAGACAACGGGAATCTACTCGCTCGTTATCGCTCTTATTATGATTTTCGTGGTTTAGCGCGGCTGGCGCACCCTGGCGGCCTCCGGCCGGGAAAGTAGATAGTAGAACAGTAGAGCAGTGAAAATCTCCTCACAACTATCTACTGCTCTACTTACTTGAAAATCGGAGATTTTCACATGGTTCTTGCAAAGGGATCAAAAGCGCTTCTAATCATACTGGGCCTGGCGTACCTGGTTTTCATCGCCATATTCATGTACCAGTCTGTCGCGGAGCAGGGACTCGTATCAGTGCCGGCTTTCGAGACCGGGCAGATTGCACTGCCTGAGACTGGCGGTGAGAAGGCACTCCAGGAGTTTGCCGACCGCTATGTCAGGGTGGAGATCGCAACAGGAGAGGGCAACACGGGTAAGTACCGGGTTGTGCAAATGCGGCCGCAGGGGGTCAAGAAGCTGCTCGGGCAAGGCACCAGGACAATCCTGGGCACTGACAAGAGCCAGGCTGCAAAGGCGCAGGCGTTTGCCAAGAAACGCTACATGGCGGCAGCCAACATCAAGTCTCCTGAGGGGGTAATCGTTCTTAAGAAGGCCACGGAAATCGGCCTTATGCAAATCGAGCTGCTTACCACCCACGGTGTTGCCGGCAAGGAAAAGATACCTGTCCAGGGGCACGGCGCCATTATCGGCATCAACGCCACGATGGCGTTTGTGATTCTCAACTTCTTCATTCTTGTTGCCTTGCTTTACGGGCTTCTCTGGGAACCTATAACGAGGATGCTCGATGAGCGGACAGCGTCTGTGCGCAGGGATATCGAGCATGCAACGGCGAGCCGCGAAGATGCGGAAAAGCTGAAGCTGCGCTACGAGCAGGCGATAGCCAACGCCCGGACCGAAGCCAGCCGCATGAAACAGGAAAAGGTTCGCGATGGTGAAGCCCAGAAAGAAAAAATCATCAGGAACGCCCGGGATGAGGCGAAACGCCTTGCCGAAGACGCCAAACTACAGATAGATGCAGCGGTGCTGGAGGCCAAAGGCGAACTCAGGAAAGAAGTCGGCGACATATCGGTCGAAATTGCAAAACAGATTCTCGGCAAAGAGGTTAATAAGGAAATTCACCGGAACACGATAGACGAGTTCTTGAGAAACCTTGAAACCGAGAGTGTCTGAAAGGCGCTGCTTTGAAGGATTCAATTGTAGCAAGACGATACGCCAAATCGCTCGTGAAGTCAACCTCAGACGAGGGCGAGCTTAGAGTACTACTTGAGGAGTTCCGCAGCGTGGCAGGAGTGCTCGGCGGGCCGCCGCTAACTGAGTTCTGGAAGAATCCCGGCATATCGGTGGCCCGTAAGGTTGAAGCTGCGGGCGAGCTGGCTTCCCGAATTGGTGTGAGCAAGCGGCTTGGCTCTTTCCTGCGGGTCCTTGCACAAAAGAACAGAATAAAGTCACTGCCGGTTGTGTACGAGGAGTTTGCGCGCATGGCGCACGAAGCGCTTGGCGAGGTGATAATTGTCGTAGAGACGCCTTTTGAGCTCACGGAGGAAGAAGCAAACGACCTGAGTTCCATCCTGAGACGCAAACTTGGCAGGAAGATAATCCTTGAAATGAGATTGCAGGAAGACCTGATTGCAGGTGCGCGCATAAGAGTCGGCGACAAAGTTATTGATGGGAGCCTGAAGGCGAAGCTGGAGAGTCTCAGGGAAGCTGTTTCGTCTTGAGCGGACAGTGACTGCGGGCAGTTTTGAGGAATTGAAATGAAGATAAGGCCGGAAGAGATTAGTTCAGTCATCAGGGAACGCATCGAAGCTTTCGGCGGTGCACTCGACGTGGCCGAGACTGGCAAGGTCGTTTACGTGGGCGACGGCATTGCCCACGTTTACGGGCTTGCCAAGTGCATGGCCAGCGAGCTTGTGGAGTTTCCCGGCGGGGTGATGGGCATGGCCCTGAACCTTGAAGAAGACTCGGTCGGCGTCGTCATCATGGGTGACTACACCGGTATCAAGGAAGGCGATACAGTGCGCCGGACGGGCCGCATCCTCGAGGTTCCGGTAGGAGAGGCTTTGATAGGAAGAATTGTTGACCCGCTCGGGGACCCGCTTGACGGCAAGGGCGAACTGCAGACGAGCCAGACCCGGGTTATCGAGCGTGTGGCACCGGGCGTTGTATGGCGCGAGCCGGTGAAAGTGCCGCTCCAGAGTGGTATTAAGGCTATAGACGCTATGACACCAATCGGGCGGGGACAGCGCGAGCTTATTATCGGCGACCGCCAGACGGGAAAGACCGCAATCCTCGTTGACACCATCCTCAACCAGCACGACCAGGATGTAATATGCATATACGTGGCGATAGGGCAGAAGCGTTCCAACGTGGCGAGACTCGTGAAGACGTTTGAGCAGTACGGCGCGCTCAAGTATACAATCGTTGTCTCCGCCGACGCCTCAGTCCCCGTATCGCTTCAGTACCTGGCTCCGTACTCCGGCTGCGCGATAGGCGAGCACTTCATGGAGCAGGGCAAAGATGTCCTTGTATGCTATGACGACCTTTCCAAGCATGCTGTCGCATACCGCGAGGTTTCGCTTCTCCTTCGCCGGCCGCCCGGGCGCGAGGCATACCCCGGCGACATATTCTACCTGCACTCAAGGCTGCTTGAGCGGGCTGTAAAACTTAACAAGGAAAAAGGCGGCGGGAGCCTTACCGCGCTTCCCGTTATAGAAACCAAGGCGGGAAACGTCGCCGCATACATTCCCACAAACGTTATTTCAATCACCGACGGGCAGATTTACCTGGAGGGCAACCTTTTCTATCAGGGTGTGCGCCCGGCGATGAACGTGGGCATTTCGGTCTCGCGTGTCGGCGGCAAGGCGCAGAACAAGGCTATGAAGAAGGTCGCAGGCACCTTGCGGCTGGACCTCGCCCAGTACAGGGAGCTTGAATCATTTGCCCAGTTTGGGTCCGACCTTGACGCCGCGGCGCAGGCGCAGCTTGCCAGAGGCCAGCGTCTTGTTGAGCTTCTCAAGCAGGATATTTACGTCCCCGTGCCTGTGCAGGAGCAGGTTGTTGTGATATACGCGGGCACGCATGGCATTCTCGATGATGTGCGTGTGGAAGATGTAAAGGAATTCGAGAAGACGTTGCTTGAGTGGCTGCGCGAGAATCGCGCGGAACTCCTCGAGGAGCTCAAGTCCAAAGCTGAACTTACTTCTGAGATGGAGCAGAAGCTCAAAACCACTTTGCGTGAGTTCAAACAATCTGTGTTTTTCGAAAAGCTCGGACGTGAGCCTGTGGGTAAGAAAAGCTCTTGAGGTGACCTATGCCGGCTGCCACGCAGCATGACATAAAGAGAAAGATACGCTCGGTCCAGAATACGCAGCAGATAACGAGGGCGATGAAGATGGTCGCGGCCGCGCGCCTGAGGCGTGCTGAGGCGAGGATGCTCTCGGCACGGCCTTACTCGGAAATTATGAACGAGCTTCTGCTTCAGGTCCTCCCTTCGCTTACAGGAGAAGAGAGCCCGCTTCTTGGCGTGAGGGGAGCCAACACTGTGGGCCTTGTCGTGATTACTTCTGATAAGGGGCTCTGCGGCGGTTTCAATGCCAATGTCATACGCCGCGCGGAGCAGTTTATGAAGAGAAGACCGGGCCTGATATATAAGCTTTTTTGCCTCGGCAAGAAGGCCGCCCGCTACTTCTCGCGGCGCCAGCGCGGTATTACCAGCCAGTATACCGACCTCTACCGCACCGCGTCTCTTCCGATGGCTGCAGGGATAATACAGCAGGCGGCAAGCCAGTTCGCAAGCGGCACCATTGACGAGCTGCAAATCGTGTATTCTCATTTTGCGAACGTCGCCACGCACAACGTTATCTTGCGTAAGCTCCTGCCTGTGGACGTTAGCGCGATAGTAGAGACCTTGCCGCACCTCGCCGACGAGTCGAGAGAGCGCATGCTTTTTGACTACGAACCAGATATCCAGCTGCTGTGCGAGATTCTCTTGCAGAAGTACATAGCGAGCCAACTTTACCATGCGCTGCTTGAGTCTTTCGCTTCCGAGCTGGGGGCACGAATGACTGCCATGGATGCAGCTACAGAGAACGCGCAGGAAATGGTCGAGGCGCTGACCCTGGAGTACAACAACGTGCGCCAGGCCTCGATAACGACCGAGATAGTTGAAATAGCGAGCACCGCAGAGGCGATGAAGTAAAAGCAACAGAATCAGGGTTTTTGGAGTTAGAGCATGAGCACGGGTAAGATCAAGCAGATTACGGGTCCGGTTGTCGATGTGGAGTTTGACGAGCTGCCGGAGATTTACACTGCGCTTAGGATTGAGGACAAGAAACACGACAGAACGATAATATGCGAAGTGATGCAGCACCTTGGCGAAAACACAGTCCGTTCAATTGCCATGTCCCCGACAGAGGGGCTGGTGCGCGGGACCGAGGTCATAAACACCGGCGACTCCATAAAGATTCCCGTCGGGCCGAATACCCTGGGCAGGCTGATGAGCGTCATTGGCGAGCCTATAGACGAGCTGGGCCCCATAGAGCACGAGACAAAGATGCCAATCCACAAACCTGCGCTTTCATTTGGAGACCTTGAGACCCAGATGGAGATGCTTGAGACAGGCATTAAGGTTGTAGACATGCTCGCGCCCTATCCGCGCGGGGGCAAGGTGGGTCTTTTCGGCGGGGCCGGCGTGGGCAAGACAGTTATTCTTATGGAGCTTATCCATTCAATGGCTGCCGAGCACGGAGGGTATTCCGTCTTTTCGGGCGTGGGTGAGCGGACCCGCGAGGGCAACGACCTCTGGCTTGAAATGAAGGAGTCCGGGGTTATTGACAAGACCGCGCTTGCATTTGGGCAGATGAACGAGCCGCCGGGCGCGCGCTTCCGCGTCGCGCTTACGGGCCTGACCCTGGCCGAGTAC
>CAYWBA010000074.1:0-11201 GCA_964455955.1 uncultured Planctomycetota bacterium
TACGAAGAATAGCAAGGAAGGAGTGACCCCGTGTTCGAGAAAGTAAGTGCTCATGAGTCAATTCGTGAGATGTACGAGAAGGTGCACGCCGATGGCGTGACCAACGTGTTTGACCGTTACAAGGCGCAGGGAGACAAGCGCTGCCCGTTCTGCACTCAG
Source organism: uncultured Planctomycetota bacterium (assembly GCA_964455955.1). GTDB lineage: Bacteria > Planctomycetota > SKW154 > SKW154 > DAOVDS01 > CAYWBA01. The sequence continues at coordinate 160 of CAYWBA010000074.1, forward strand.
GGTATCAGCTGCGCCCTGTGTTCCAACGGTCCCTGCCGAATTACACCCAAGGCTGACCGCGGCGTCTGTGGTATAGATGCCGACGGAATGGCAATGCGAAACATGCTGTTGCGGAATATACTGGGAGCGGCGACATACGCGTACCATGCGAACGAGGTGTTCAAGACGCTCAAGGCAACCGCGCGCGGCAAGACTCCATTCGAAATCAAGGATGAAGCCAAGCTGCAGGCGGCATGCAAAGCATTGGGCTTTGACGGTACTTCCAAGGAGGAGCTTGCAGAGAAACTGGCTGACGAGTTCCTGGCCGACCTGCATCGAGACCAGACCGAACCCTCACGCATGGTGGAAGCGTATGCCCCCGCGAAACGCAAGGATATATGGCGCAAGCTTGGCATCTTTCCCGGCGGCTGCCTGCATGAGGTTATGCGCGAAGTCTCTTCGTGTCTCACAAACGTGGATGGTTACTATGAGTCGCTTGCGCTTAAGGCCATGCGGTTGGGGATTTCTATGGCCTACAGCGCGCAGCTTGCATTGGAGATTGGCCAGGACATTCTCTACGGCACGCCCAAGCCCCATGAGATGGAGTTTGACCTTGGGGTGCTCGACCCGGACTATGTGAACATTGTCCCCAACGGGCACGAGCCCTTCCTTGGTGCTGCAATTATCAAGCTTGCGCACAAACCTGACATTCAGGAGAAGGCAAAGGTTGCCGGTGCCAAAGGCCTGCGAGTCGTCGGCTCGATAGAGACGGGGCAGGAGTTGGTGCAGCGTTTCGAGAAGGATGACGTTTTTGTCGGCATGAGCGGCAACTGGCTGGGCACGGAGATGCTGCTTGCAACAGGCGCGGTTGACCTCTTCGCTGTCGACATGAACTGCACCGTGCCTCCCTTATGCACTGTCGCCAGGACGTATGGCACCGAGTTGGTTCTCGTTTCCGAGCTGGTGCGTGTCGAGGGCTGTGACAAGACTATGGACTACCATCCAGAGAAAGCCGAAGAGCAGGCACGGAAACTCATTGACCTTGCGATTGCGAACTTCCCGACGCGAAAGGCGCAGGTCAAGCCGGACATCCCGAAAAACAGGCAGAAAGCAATTGTCGGGTTCTCAACCGAATCCATACTGGAGGCGCTTGGCGGCTCACTCGACCCGCTTCTCGACCTGATAAAGGACGGGACGATAAAAGGCGTTGCCGGGCTTGTCTCCTGCACAACGCTTAAGAACGGCCCCCAGGACGAGATGACAATTTCAGTGGCCAAGGAGCTTATCAGCCGCGACATCTTGGTCCTTGCGATGGGCTGCGGTGTAGCCGCGCTCCAAGTTGGCGGTTTATGCGCCTCTGAGGCGAGCGAGCTTGCAGGGTCAGGCCTGAAGGCTGTATGTGAAAAGCTCGGCACACCACCCGTGCTCGCCTACGGCACTTGTACAGACACTGGCCGGGTCGCGCACCTCGTCGGCGTGATAGCGGATGCGCTTGGGGTGGACACATGCGACTTGCCGGTCGTTGTTACCGCACCAGAATACATGGAGCAGAAGGCAACGATTGACGCGATATTCGCCATTGCATACGGGCTGTACACTCACGTCTCGCCGGTGCCTCCTGTTACTGGTGGCCCGCGTCTTGTGGAACTGCTGACTTCGCGTATCGAAGACCTTACTGGCGGCAAGATCGCAATTGGTGATGACCCTGTCGAAGCAGTCAGCGGGATGGAGAAACACATACTGAAAAAGCGCGAAGCACTCGGTATCTAACTATAGGTGATGAGGATAGTTGAAAACGTGAAGAAGATTGGGTCGAAACATTTCGGGATTCCAACCGCTAAGCACGGGAGATTGAAGCGAGTACTGATTTATGGCCTAGCTGGGGCTGTCATCGGTTATATCGCGTTACATCCCCTTTCGATGTTAGTTCATTACAGGTATTACTACCCAGAAACCGAATGGTTAGACTTTCTGGCAGACTCATTTTCCGGTCAACACTTGGTTATGGCATTCTACTTTGTGGCATTGGGAGCACTTGCCGGTATGATTCAGGGGTTGTACATTCACAGACTGAAAGTGCTCTATGAGAGAGCCCGGGCTCTTTCCATTACGGATGAACTTACTTCATTGTACAATCGTCGGCACTTCCTAAATGAACTCGAAAGAGAAGTCGAGCGAGCCAAGCGGTATAGCGAATCCTTCTGCTTGGCTATCGTAGATATCGACAACTTCAAGCACTATAACGACACCCACGGTCACCAGATGGGGGACGAGCTTTTGAAAGAGTTTGCGGGATTTGTCAGGACCGTGGTGCGAGAAACCGACATGGTAGGGAGGTACGGGGGAGATGAATTCATCATACTGATGCCTGAAACCACAAGGGCTGTAGCATACCATGTTGCAGAAAGACTGCGTTCCAGAGTCCAAGAGTATCCTTTCCACGGCCGAGAGACTCAACCTGGTGGCAATGTCACTATTAGCATTGGCGTTGCGGAGTTCGCGACAGACGGCGAAAGCTCCCACCAACTGTTAAGGTCGGCAGACAACGCTTTGTATGAGGCAAAACGTGATGGCAGAAACATGGTTTGTCTGGCAAACAGATATAGGCTTGATCCAGAAAGTAGCGGTTGCAGGGCAGTATAACAAAGAGAGAAGTTAGAAATGAGGAAAATCCTACATGTTGCTATCATATTGTTAATAGTTATGCCTCTGGTAGCCGGATGCCAATCGGCAGGACTGAGAGACGCATTCGAGCAGACGCTACGCATAGGCTCTGACAATTTTTTAGAACTTATGTCGGACCGCTTAGACGGGACTTGACTCTTGTCATAATGGTCCTTTTCATTTCGTCAGTTAGGTTGGGAAGCGTACAAACTACCTCTCGAAACTCGTGTGATAAGGATTGCAGTAATTCTATCAGGTCGGTGAGTTCTGCTGCTTTTTCTTCGCACATCTTGTCTTCGACTGACAAAGATATGACAAGCTTTTCGTGCAAAATCCTGCATATTTCCCGTTCGGCTTCTGTTGCGTTTTTGCAGGGGCAGTCTTCGCAACCCCTTGAAACTGCTTGACGTTGTATGTTTTCTGTAGATGATATGTTGTGGTTCTGTTGTGGGGTTTCAGGGGTTCGATTCCCCTCGCCTCCACCATTACCCGCATTTCGCAACTTCTTATCTCGGCGTAAGTTAGGGCGCGATTTTTCGGCCCTCACACATTCTTGCTATCCACAACAGTCTGACTTAGCTCGAATCTTGGTTGGGTGGCCCTGCTGCCATCCGATTCCTTACATAGAAGTAAGGCAATCTGAAGTCACTTATCAGGAGATTCCTGAAGACTTTATGAGAAAAGTCTTGAATATTAAGAAGTACAGCATATAATTTTGTGTACAAGAAGGAGGCAAGAGAAATCACTATATTCAGATGAAGTCAGTGGGTGTTTGTGCCGAAAGTGAGGAGTCGCCTAACGCTGACTTTTCATGACGAACCCTTCTTTGCTCACATGAACGGGAGGAGAGCAGTGAAGTTGAGTTCGATATATCGGAAGAGAGACGATATTGTTACTCGCCGTATCGCTGGCGAAACGCTGCTTGTACCCATCCACGGGAAGTTAGCGAACATGCAAAGGATTTTTGTGTTAAACGCGGTTGCCGAGCACGTTTGGCAGCAGTTGGATGGAAAGCGAGACATAGAAGAGATTCGCAACGAAGTCTTGACCAAATTTGATGTGGAAAAAGAAGAAGCAGATACAGATACTTTGGAATTCATTACCCAACTTCTGGAAGCTGATCTAATCACAGGAATAACATAGCTATGCGGTGCAATCAGACGACATGGCTCAGCAATAAAGAATATTTGCAGCAGTTCAGTAGAAGAGCTGCACAACTGCGAGTTCCGCTGTCCGGCAGTTTTGACCTGACTCACAGGTGCAATTTGATGTGCGTTCACTGCTACCTCGGACCGCAATCAAGCCAGCAGAGCATGCGCGAAAGCGAGCTAAGCACGCGCCGGGTTTTGTCTATCATAGATGAGATTGTAGAAGCTGGGTGCCTGTATCTTCTCATTACAGGCGGGGAACCTCTGTTGAGGAAAGATTTCAAAGAGATTTATCGTCACGCGAAAATAAATGGCCTGTTGGTCACCGTATTCACCAACGGTACGCTGATTACAGATGAGATTCTGGAGCTTTTCGCCAATTTCCCGCCGCAGGCTGTCGAGATTAGCATTTACGGCGCGACTGCCGCCACACATGAAAGGATTACCGGTGTCAAGGGGTCTTACAGACAATGTCTGAATGGTATTCAAAAACTTCTGAACTACCGGATAAGTGTAAAATTGAAAACCATTCTCATGACACTCAACAGTCACGAATTCTATGACATGGAAAACATGGCCAGAGAACTTGGTATCCCGTTCCGCTTTGATTCTGCGATTTTTCCCTGTCTCTCTGATGGCGATAAGGCTCCTCTTGAACTGCGGGTTTCACCAGAAGAGGCAATAGAAAAGGAAATGTCAGATTACAGCAGGGTCCGGCAATGGCAGGAGTATTATGAGAAGCGGAAAAACCTCCCCGTGCCGGACACCTTGTATAATTGTGGTGCCGGGTTGACGAACTTCCATATCGATTCCTACGGCGCAGTTTCTCCGTGTTTGATGACTACGAGGTACAGATACGACCTTTTGGGCAGTAGTTTCTCAGCACGCTGGCAGGAAGATATCGCCCGTATCAGAGAAAGGAAGCCGAGGGCTGGATACGTCTGCAATTATTGTAAAATGAGAATGGCATGCGCCGCCTGTCCCGCATTTTTCGATCTGGAAACCGGCGCTGAAGATGTCAAGTCAGACTACCTTTGCGTATCTGCCAGACTTCGATACAAGGCAATAATATCAACAGCAGTGAAAGTAGCAGAGTAAGGAGGGGCTCCGATGAGGCCAAAGCAAGAAAAACAAGAGAAGCAAAAGAAAGAGAAAAGCAAACGAGTGTATGAAAAACCGAAGCTCAGAACAATTGAGCTGGCCGCAGAAGAAGTGCTTGCTACCGGCTGCAAGCTTTCGACCGGCGGGTTTGCTTTTGGCTCAGTGCCCTGTATTGCAGGTACTTGTGCAGGTGGGGGTACGTAGCGAATATGGGTGCTCCTCTCAAGTGGCAAGAGAGCGAAATGACAGATTCAATCAAGATGGAAATCGCAGACATTAATCTTTCACTGGACTGCCAAAATGCAGTAATACTTCGGGACCCTGAGCCAGCCTATAAGCTGTTTTCTGCAAAAGGGAACAAGAGCCGGGATACCGCTGATGTCGAAATACGCCTTGAATTGGGAAGTATGCCGGATACTGCGAAGCTGGCGACTATGTTTGAGAGTGGCCAATCCTGGTCAATGTTCAGAGATGGCGACGACTATCTTTTTGAACTCAAGCCAATGGGATTTAGTGACCAGCCGGTTTGGTTGGCACGAGTTAATCCCAACTTTACGCACGCAACTGTTTACTGCAGCGAGAAACTCATAAGCGAGAAAAATGGGCGGCTTATGGTCTCAAACCCTGTCCGCTATCCGCTTGACCAGCTTTTGCTCATGTATGTCCTGGCGCGAAAAGAGGGAGCGTTACTCCACGGGGCAGGTATTAATATCAATGGCAGAGGGCTCATATTTCCAGGCAAATCCGGCGCTGGGAAAAGCACCCTGTCCCGGCAGTTTGTTTCACGAAACGACCTCGAGGTCCTGAGTGATGACCGTATCGCAATCAGGAAGCTCAACGGTGAGTTCAGAGCCTTTGGGACACCATGGCCGGGTGAGGAAGGGATAGCGCGCAATAAGAGCATGCCTCTTTCCGGGGTCCTTTTTCTTTACCATGGGGAAAGCAACAGAATAACAGAAATCAGCCCCCGGGAAGCATTGAACAAGCTTCTGCCTGTTATCTCAATACCGTGGTTTGACCCTGAAATAATGCAGAAAATACTCCTTTTCTGCGAAGATTTGGTCAGCCGTGTCGCCGCATTTGAACTCCATTTCCAGCCAAGTTTCGGTGTCGTAGAGTTTCTGGAAGAATTTGTCTCCAAGGCGGAAAAATGGGTGCCAAGTTAACGAAAACTGTCCCGAGAGAGCAAGACCCGCAGGTCTGCGGACTTTTTGAAGACATTCTGTCCAGCGGAGTTGCTATCCGGATAAAAGCAACCGGTGGGAGCATGGCGCCGTTTCTGCGGGGAGATGAAGTTCTGACCATAAAGAAAGTGCCCCGGTCTGCCATTGGCAGGGGAGACCTGATATTTTTCAAAGACAGGGATGGTTCCCTTATTTTGCACCGCGTCATCAGAAAAAGAAAGTTGTCAAGCGGCCGAAACACGTTTCGGACGAAAGGAGATGCACTGATTTCCCTTGATAAGCCTGTTGAGCATAATAGAATTCTTGGCAAGGTTCTCAAGGTGGAGAGAAACGGTCCAACAGCCAGGTCGAAATGCCTGAACATGGAATCAAGAACGTGGCAGATGCTCAACTATTTTGCCGCCATGGTCAACCTTGCCAAGTCTACAATCCGTCATGTCTTTTGAGAGCCTCGCGCCCTCTATCTGAACCTCAGGCCTGATGCATACTAATTTAACTTGTTGCGCCCGCTGGAATTGCCGATAAATTATTAAAGATGATTGCAGCATATCCGTCTTTTGTGATGAGGTCTAACTATCTTGGATTCAAGGAAGTTACGTTCATTGGAGGGGCAGATACCAGGGTGTCTTAAACACCCATTCTCGGGAAATAGACCGCTTTGGTGCAAGCAAGGGCGCCCGTTGCCCGAAAATGGTTGACATCTGAGCTGTCATATTGTATTGGTTAATACCTCGTGGCTGGTCTTCAGCCTGCTCTAACGAGGACCGCCGTCAGGAGCGAAAAATGCTTACTAAATCCATTTTCCCAATCCTTCTCGCTGGATTATGTTTAACCCTTGTCCCGGATGTTGCTTTCGCAGACTGGGTGCCTCCCACAAGCCACAACGACCCTGAAAATCTTTGGAACAACGAAAGTAACGCCTATGACGGCAATACGAGTACGTATGCAGCGGACGTGTCCTACAGATGGGGATGGGGGCCATACATATACCTCAATTTGTCAACCCCCATAAACTGCAGCCGGTTCCGCGTTTGGGCCGATTACGATCCCGGCATCATACGTCAGGTGCAGATTGACGTGTACAAGGACGGCGCATGGGAAAACGTGGTCAATGGCGCAATAAACAACTGCTCATGGGATGAAAGGACGTTTGCTGTAGGTTCCGTAACGCAAGCAAGGATGAGGTATCGCTACAGGCAGGCGGGCTGGTCGTTTTGGCTGTATGAATTCGAGTTCTACGAAGAACCGCCAGTTATTAATCCTCCCGTGTGCGAAACCACATATACTTCCAAGGTCGAAGAGAATACAGCCATTCTCCACGGAGCTGTGACAGATGACGGCGGGGAACCATGTGAGTTTCGATTCCAATACGGACTTACCGACAGCTATGGAACTGATACACCATGGCGCAGCAGCAGGGTAACCGGCGAATCGTTTACCCAGCAATTAGCCGGGCTTCTGAACAACACATTGTATCACTTCAGGGCCCAGCTTAGAAACAGTGCCGGCACTTCCAGCGGCGCGGACATGACATTCACCACTGGAAAACCTCCTTCAGGCTGGGTATGCCCGTCAGGGAATAGTGACCCTGATAACGGGTGGGAAGACGAGGATATGGCTCACGATGACGATACACTCACGTATGCGAGGTATTACCATAATGTAAATGACCCACGAGGAGAGTGGAGCACTTACTTGAACCTTACCCACTCTGCGATGACCTCCGACAAAATCCGGATATATGCCCGTGGAACTACAGCAGACCCATACTATGTTGATTCGGTTGACGTAGACGTTTACCGGGATGGCGCGTGGGTGGATGTGTACCAGGGAGCCTTTGCCAACAAGCAATGGGTGGAATACAATTTTGCTCAGGGCACAGTCACAGAGGCGCGAATCAGGTTCCATGTAAATAACAACGGCGCCGGGCTGTACTTCGAGCTTTACGAGTTCAATTTCTACAGGCTTAGTACTGTTGCTCCCACACTGACCTGGACGGGAGAGACATACTACGAATCTGACGGCCTGAACCCTGAAACCGGGACTGAAGAGACGGCTTTCATGTACCGCGTTGAATACACAGACGCTGACGGCGACGCTCCCGCCTGGATAAAGGTATGGGCAGACAAGAATGGCGATGGCGATTATCTCGATGCAGGAGAAGAGTTGAACTTATCCGTAGCTACAGACTGCGCGCCTACTAAAAGAGATGGCGACTACACTAACGGCGAAATTTTCACAGTCACAATAAACATCCCATACGGTCCAAATACGGACAACTGCAGTTACTACTTTGGTGCCAATGACGGAACTTTTGATGCTACAGGAGCGCCCACCATCCCTATCAATGCTCCCGATGTAGTGCCCACCCTGGTTGTGCTCTCAGACTTCAGGGCTTGCGAGGACAGGGGGCAGGTGGTGGTGCGGTGGGAGACGGCTTGTGAAATTGGCACGGCGGGGTTCCACCTCCTCAGACTCGATAAAGCGACAGGTAAATTTACACGAGTCAATGACAAAATGCTGCCGGGCCTGCTGCACGCGCCGCAGGGAGGCACGTACCGCATGGTGGACCCGGGCGCCCAGGCAGGCAAAACATATACCTACATGCTTGTAGAAATCGAAGCCCGCGGCAGAAGGCGAACTTACGGGCCCTTCACCGTAACAGTCGAAAAGCAAAGCACCGGTACGCCCAAAAGCGGAACTGCGGAATGCGCCCCGGGGCCCATGTATTCCGGCTGCTTCAGGAAGGAACGCAAGCTGTCCGCCACCAAAAAAGAACGCTTGCGGGCCGGGAAATCAGTTAGGGATGCTGTCAGGGCCGCCAGGAGGTGGCGGCGGGCTGGAGACAGGGCTAAGGTAGCCGTGGCCGGGGACGGGCTGTACTACCTCGCTGCTGGGGAAATCGGCTCAGTACTGGGACTCCCCTCCCGGCAGGTTGCAAGGCTGATAAAACACCATCGCCTGCACCTTAGCAGCCGCGGCCGGGAAGTAGCATACGCCGCAGTCAAGGGTAATACCGGCATATACTTCTACGGCCAGGGTTCGGAGAGCATCTACACCAGAGAGAACATCTACTGGCTGCGCGGCGGGAGGGGGAAAAGAGCGCAACTGGTCAGGGGTGCCGCGCCTGTACCTGTCAATGGCACTCAGACCTTTACCGAGACGGTGCATACGGAACAAGACAGGTATCCTGCGACAGCCTTGTTTACAGACCCGCAGGCCGACTACTGGCTGTGGGATTACGTAATCAGCGGCGACCCCTGCCTGGAAAGGAAGACATTCGACCTGCGTGCCGGCGGCGCGGATGCTGCGGGCACTGCCACTCTCACAGTTTATCTTCAGGGCGCCACGGACTCGCAGGCCAGCCCGGACCACCACGCAGTGGTCAGCGTAAACGGAGCCCCAATCGGGGAAGGCCGGTGGAATGGCACCGAACCCTGCAGGCTTGTTTTAACCTTCAATCAGAATATCCTCATCGATGGTGACAACACGGTGGAGGTGGAAGGGGTGCTGGACACAGGCACGCCCTTCAGCATCTTCTACGTAGATTCGTTCGACCTGAGCTACCAGCGCTGCTACCGGGCGGAAGGCGGCAAACTTTTGGTACGCGGGGATGGCAACCCTGTGGTTACCATAGAGGGTTTCACCAATTCTGCCATTTCAGTTTTTGATGTGTCTAATCCAAACTGTCTGAAGCTGGTCACGGCTATTACTGTGGATGAGGCTAACGGCAGCTACCGGGTGAGCTTCAAGCCCTCTTCGCCGGACGCTCTGTACCTGGCCCTGACGCCCGAGGGGTTGAGCATGCCGGTATCAGTAGTAGCTGATGTCCCGTCCCGCTTGAGACGGGAAAACAACCGGGCCGACTACCTGGTGATTGCCCCGTCCGGGCTGAAGGAAGCTGCCCTGTCCCTGGCCTCCTACCGCCGGGGGAGGGGGCTTGAGACAATGGTGGTTGAGCTTGAAGACATCTATGATGAGTTCAACCACGGCATTGCCGGCCCGGAGGCTATCCGGGATTTCCTCTCCTACGCTTACCACAACTGGAGAAAGGCTCCAAGGTACGTCGTGCTGGCCGGGGATGGCACCTACGACTATAAAAACAACCAGGGGCATGGCGACAACCTCTTGCCGCCGCTCATGGTGGGGACTGCAGACGGGCTTTTCGCATCAGACAACCGGTTCGCAGACGTGGCAGGCAATGACGGCGTCCCCGAGATGGCCCTCGGGCGGCTGCCTGTACTCAGCAATCAGGAACTCCAAAGCCTGATTGACAAGATAGCCGCATATGAAGCGGCCAGCGGCGGTGCATGGGAGAAGCGTGTGCTTATGGCGGCGGACGACCCCGACGAGGGCGGGGATTTTCCATCGGACAGCGACGACCTGGCCTCGCTGATTCCGCAGGGGTATACGGTGGACAAGGTCTACCTGTCCGAGCACACGGTGGAAGAAGCGCGCCAGCTCATCCTAAACAGAATCAACAACGGCGTGTCGCTCCTGAACTACATCGGCCACGCCGGTGTGGACCGCATGGCCCAGGAAGGGCTGCTGCTGAGGCGCGATGTGGACTTGTTGAGCAACGGTGAGAAAGCTCCTGTCGTGACAGCCCTGACCTGTGTTGCCGGCCAGTTCGCCATCCCGGGCTACGATTCTCTGGGCGAGGCCCTGGTGCTCAAGAGCGGCGGCGGTGCTGCAGCCTTCTGGGGCCCTTCCGGGCTCTCCTTCAACGCCGAGGCGAAGATACTGGGCAGGTGCTTTCTTGAGGCGGCGTTCAAGTCCAGGGTGGAGTCTGCAAAGATGCGCCTTGGTGAGGTGATACTGAAGTCGCTTGCGGGTTACGCCGCCAGCGGCAACCTGCCGCACATGCTGGACATATACAACCTTTTGGGCGACCCGGCGCTGGAGATGAAATAGAGCCGGCCTCCGGACTGCAGCCGGGCTTTTCGCATATCCAGTCACGACCAGA
>CAYWBA010000075.1:0-11128 GCA_964455955.1 uncultured Planctomycetota bacterium
TGCGGACTACCAGATGGTTTCATCAACTTCTTCCAACAGTTCGATAACTTCTTTTCGACTTTTGACTTCAATCATAAACCTGCAAAAATCGGGGTTTCTGGCAAGCTCTGCGACTTTCCGGAGCGCTTCAATGTGCTTGCTGTCGCCCCGCTGTGGTGTGAGTATAAGGAAGAAAAGGTGGCACGGAGCCCCGTCAACCGCGCCGAAGTCAATGCCCCTGCTGCACCTGCCGAAGACACCCACCATGCGGTTCACGTACCTGGTGTTCTTCAGGTGCGGGACTGCAAAGGCTTTGCCGATACCGGTGCTGCCCTGTTTCTCGCGCTCAATGATCTTGCTGAGCACCTTCTTGCGGTTTTCCTTTTTCAGCACTTTTGCTTTGACCAGTGTATCTAACATCTCCGAGATAACTGACTCCTTATCTGTTGCCTTCAGCTCCGCGATGGTTGCACTCTTAATCAGGAAGTCAAATAGTTTCATGGATACGTGAGATTCCTCCAAGGCATACTAAAGTTGCTTTTCAAATTCCGCTTCCCCCTCGAACAAATTCTCTTCATCTTCCTGCGGTTCAGCCTGTGCGGGCCCCGCGGCGCCATGGTGCGGCCGCCTGCTGTGAAGCCGGTCTTTAAGCTTCAGTATCTGTCGCTCGAGCTTATCAAAGGCTGCATCCATGGCCAGCATCAGGCCTTCTGCGGAGTGCTTTGCGACAAGCGGGGCGGTGTGTCCGACATGCGCGACCATCTCGACCAGGTCGTTGTTATTCTCGTGGTCTATTATTACATCCACATTCGTAATTCGGTCAAAGTACTTCCCAAGCTGCTCAATCTTGCCTACTGCGTACTCTTTAACTTCAGGAGATAGATTCGCGTGTCGCCCCGAAACGTTTACCTGCACTGTGTGCCTCCTTGCTCCAGAACATGGGCAGGCTTAACGCCCTCTTCAATTCGCTTCCACGTTCTTTGACTCTTGCCGCCGGGTGCCCCCGGTGTGCGAAGAGATACGCGGTTGAATTATATTACCAGCATATCAGTCTTGTCAAACGTATTCTAACGTATTCTGGGAACTCGATGTAGTCTTTCGCGCCTCTAAATTGCGCTTGACAGCATTGCGCAGGGCGTTATAATTTAGGTTTCAGGGGAATTTGGCGAGCGAGCAGGCAGGGGCTGTTTTCGGGAGCACGTGATGCCCAGATTTTTCGCAGAGGGCGGAAAACAGATAGGCGCAGATTTCCCGGTTACTGATAAAATGATTATAGGCCGCAAGAAGACCTGCGAGATAGTTCTCGATGACGGCAGGTCCTCACGCGAGCACACCCTTATCACCAAGGAAGGTGGTTCCCACTACGTAAAGGACCTCAACTCCTCAAACGGGACTTACCTGAATGATGTCCGCATTGACAAGAGCCCACTTGTCTTCGGCGACCGGGTCCGCATTGGTGATACTGTCCTGGTGTTTCTCGATGACCCGGAGCAGAGCCTTGAAGGCCAAACCATAGGCGGGTTCCAGATAGTCGAGAAGCTCGGCCACCGGGACATCGGCATTGTCTACCGGGCACGCCAGATTGCTCTTGACCGCATAGTGTCGCTGAAGTTCCTTGACAAGGACCTTTCCGGTGACAAGCAGTTTGTCATGCGGTTTATAGAAGAGGCGCGCGTCGCCGGGACCCTGCGCCACCCCAATATTGTCCATATCTTTGATGTGGGCACGGCCAACGGGCAGTACTACATCTGCATGGAATACATATCTGGCAAGACCCTGCGCGATGCGCTTACAGAAGGGGCGCTGACCCTGGGGGACAAGGTTCGCATAGCCAAGGAGTGCGCCTCCGCGCTCGGCTTTGCGCACGGCCGTGGTATTATCCACAAGGATGTCACTCCCTCGAACATAATCCTGACTCATGAGAATGTCGCCAAGGTTTCCGACATGGGTATCGCCAAGCTTTCCGGCGCACCCATATCCGGCCGCGAAATCAGTTCACTTTACTATATCTCGCCTGAAGAGGCGCTTGCCCAGCCAATCGGGCCGAAGTCTGACATGTATTCGCTTGGCGTATGCTTTTACGAGATGCTTGCCGGTGAGCTGCCATTCAAGGCGAACAGCGCGCGCGAGATTGTGAAGGAGCACATAATAACCCCGGTTCCCTCGCCCAGGGAATGCGCGCCCGAGGTGCCCGAGCCTGTCGCCCGCATTTGCGTGCGAATGACCGCAAGAGAGCTTTCCGGCAGGTACCCGTCCATGGGCGAGGTTGTGGCAGACCTTGAAAAAATAGACCTTTCTCCAGCGAGGCGAAGGGCAAGGAGCCCGGTCCGGCCCGCCCGGCCCGCCCGCCCCCCCAGTCCGGCCAGAGTAGGCTCGAAGCCGCTCTTCGTGGATGATGGCAGCCATGAGGGCAATGTTGAGCCCAGGGCGCGGGTCAAGACCGGCTCAGGGGTTCTGGGGCTCATATTGTTTGTGATATTTCTGGTAATTCTCTTCTATATCTCAAGCTTTGTTACGCAGCTTTTGATGGAGCAGTTTTCCAACCGTCCCGCGCCGTAGGTAGCACCCACAGGCAGTATGAGAGTCGTATGGGCACGGCATAACAAAGCTAAGCGGTGAAACAGGGCCGCATCCTGGGAGTTGAGGATGAAGGTGGTGGCATTGGCGCTTGGGCTTTTCGCCGGGCTGGGACACATCGTCCTGGGCAAGGCTCTCAGGGGTGCGGTATTCGGAGCGCTTTTTATTGTGTGCCTTAACGGCATTGTGCTCGGGCAATTTATTCTCATGGGCACCATGGCTACAACCATCTTCTGGTCAAGCGTGGGTTGCACAATCGCCGTCTGGGGAATAGCTTACCGCGACCTGGTGCGTTCAATAAGTGGACGAAAGGCGCCCCGGACGCTTTTGCCCGGCGGCACTTACAGGAAGACGAGGCTGTTTCAGTAGAACAGTAGAACAGGAGAGCCGAATCCCTGCCCTTCGGCGGCCGGAGGCCGCAACAGGCAGGGCCTTGAGTCTTTTTGCGGTTTCGCGTGGCCGCCGCCTGCGGCCAAGAGTATTGTATGTCAGAGGTTAAAGAAAGCTGCGGGCTCTTCGGCATCTTTGGCCATCCCGATGCAGCGGAGATTACTTACTATGGTTTGTTCGCGCTGCAGCACAGGGGCCAGGAATCGGCTGGAATCGCCACCACCGGCGGCAAAAAAATACTTTCCCACAGGGCGATGGGACTGGTTGACAAGGTCTTTGACGCCGGCCGTCTGCAGACCCTTCGCAACCCCCACGCAATAGGCCACCTGCGCTACTCCACGACCGGCTCGAGCTCCCTTGTAAACACGCAGCCGCTGGTTGTTGGTGGTGTGCGCGGGAAACTTGCCGTTGCGCACAACGGGAACCTGACCAACTCGGTTGACCTCAGGAATCAGTACGAGGCCAACGGCTCTATCTTCCAGTCAACCATGGACTCCGAGATAATTGTGCATATACTCGCGGGGAAATCCGGCCGCGATGACCGGGAAAACTTCAAGCACTGCCTGCGCAGGATAAGGGGCGCGTACTCGCTTCTGTTCCTGACCACCAAAGAGCTTATAGCCGCCCGGGACCCTCAGGGATACCGCCCCCTTTCGCTGGGCCGGATTCGCAGCGGCCTTTTCGATACATGGGTTGTGGCAAGCGAGACTTGCGCCTTTGACCTTGTGGGCGCAAGTTATGAGCGCGATATCGAGCCCGGGGAGGTGCTTTTTGTTGACGAGAACGGGCCCGACTTCGAGCGCTTCATTGACGAATCCGAAGTGAATCGCCAGCACTGCATATTTGAGCATATCTACTTTGCACGGCCCGATTCGGTGATTTTCTCTGACAATGTGCATGAAGTGCGCCGGTGCCTGGGCCGGAAGATGGCGCTCCTTGATGGGGTAGAAGCTGATATTGTTATGCCGGTGCCTGACAGCGGCAACTCCGCCGCGATGGGCTACGCGCGGGAGTCCGGGCTCCCGCTTGAAATGGGTTTTGTCAGGAACCACTATGTCGGGCGCACATTTATTGAGCCGGAACAGACCCGGCGGGACATCTCTGTGCGAATCAAGCTCAACGCCGTCAAGGAGGTGGTGGGCGGCAAACGCGTTGTTGTGGTTGACGACTCGATAGTAAGAGGCACCACCTGCCGGGGCAGGGTCAGGGCGCTCAAGGCCGCGGGTGCGAAAGAAGTCCACATGCGGGTATCCTGCCCGCCGATTCGATTTCCGTGCCACTACGGTATTGACTTCCCGACAACCACGGAGCTGATAGCGGGGAAGCGTACAATCGAGGAGATACGCAGGTTTATCGGTGCGACAACCCTGAAGTACCTCGGCAAGGAAGAGATGCTTTCCTGCGTCTCTTATTCTCCCGGAGATTACTGCACCGCGTGCTTTGACGGTTCGTATCTCGTGGAAATACCGGAAGGACAGACCAAGACTGTACTGGAGAGGTGAGGAGTTGGCTAAGTCGAAGAAAAGGATGACATACAAGGATGCCGGAGTTGACATAGACGCGGGCAACGAGGTTGTGCGCAGGATAAAGGCGGCCGTGGAGAGCACCTATACGCCCCGTGTCCTCAAATCGCACGGAAGCTTCGGCGGGCTCTTTGCCCTGGACTACGACAGGAAGAGCCTCGGCCTTTTCAAGCGCAACTACAAGGCCCCGGTCCTTGTCTCAAGCTCCGACGGCGTCGGCACCAAGCTCAAGATTGCTTTCGCAACCGGGGTGCACAACACGGTCGGGATTGACCTTGTGGCCATGTCGGCCAATGACATCCTGGTGCAGGGCGCGGAGCCCCTGTTTTTCCTCGATTACGTGGCAACGGGCAAGGTCGAACCTGAAGTGGTCGCCAGCGTTGTTGAGGGAATAGCACACGGCTGCAGGCTGGCTGACTGCGCGCTGATAGGCGGTGAGACTGCCGAACTGCCCGGCTTCTATGCGCCGGGAGAGTATGACCTGGCCGGCTTTGCCGTCGGGGTTGTGGAGAGAAAAAGAATAATAAACGGCGCGCTGATTGAAGTGGGTGACCTTGTCATTGGAATTGATTCGAGCGGCCTGCACTCGAACGGCTTCTCGCTTGCGCGCGCCGTCTTTGAGCAGGCAGGCTGGGACTTCTCCAAAGAAGTGCCGGAGTTCGGCTGCACGCTTGGCGAAGAGATGCTCCGGCCGACGCAGATTTATTGCAGGCAGGTGCTCTCCGTGATACGTTCTTATCAGAGACGCATAGTGCTGGCCATTGCGCACATAACGGGCGGCGGCCTCCTGGAGAACATCCCCCGGGTCCTGCCCAAAGGCTTCTCGGTGGTGATTGACCGCTCCACCTGGGAGTGCCCGCCTGTATTTCATGGTATTGGCGAGCTCGGCAACGTTGAAGAAAATGAAATGTACCGCGTGTTCAACATGGGAATCGGCATGGTCCTGATAGTGCCCGATTATAATGCGGCCGTGGTTATCCGCAAGCTCAAGAAGCAGGGCTCCAAATCCCGGGTCATAGGCGAGGTGGTAAAAGGGGGCGGGGAAGTGAGGTTCGCCAGGTGAGGTTTCAGAAGCACCACGTTGTAATAGGCCTTGTCGCTGCCGTGGTACTGTATCTTATTGTAAACGGCATATACAACTTCCTGCTTTCCGAAGAGCAGAAAGTTAAAAATCTCTTCTACCAGATGGCCTCAGACGTCGAAGATAAGGATTTTCTGGGCTTCGGGGACTACTTCACCAGTGACGCGGTTGTCTATTACGGCGACCATGGAATCCAGAAGGCCAACATCGTGCCTTTTATGATAGGAATCATGCGCAGTTACGAAAAACTGAAAATAAGCTTCACCGAGATATCTGTCGAGCTTAAAGGCGGGCAGGCTGTAGTCACTTTTGCCGGCGACGCTGTTGAGGCGAAGCTGAAGACCCGCGGCTCTTTCGAAGGGACGGCGAAGTTGCGCAAGGTGGATGGCGAATGGAAAGTTTACAACGCCACAGGCCGGAGGCAGCGCAGGCCCCAGGGAATCTGAGGATGGATTCTCACATCTACGTTCACGTCCCTTTCTGCATCAGGAAATGCTCCTACTGCGATTTCTTCTCCGTGCCGTACTCGAGCGAACTCGCGAACCGCTACCTCGAAGCGCTTGAAACTGAGCTTGAGCAAAGGCTTCCTTCTCCCGCCGCGCCACACACCCTTTATATCGGCGGCGGCACGCCCACCTCGCTTTCCGCCGAAGAGTTTGAGAAGCTCTTTGCCGTTCTCCGGGAACACGTGCAGTTTGCCTCCCTCCAAGAGTTTACCGTGGAGGTCAACCCCGGCACCCTTACTGAAGAGAAAATTGCAGCATTGAAGAGTGCCTGCGTTAACCGGGTTTCGCTCGGCGTGCAGTCTCTTGACGGCCGGAAGCTCAAGCTCCTCGGACGTATCCACAGCGGACGCGAGGCCAGGGAAGCGTTCGGGTCGCTCTCGAAGGCGGGTTTCGACAATATCGGGATTGACCTTATCTACGGGGTCCCGGGCGATACGGAATCGCTCTGGCTCGAAGACCTCAGAACGGCTGCGGAGCTTGGGCCTAAGCACGTCTCGACTTATTGCCTCTCGCTGGAGCCGGGCACGCCTCTCGCGCACCAGGTTCAGCGCGGCGAGGTCTCGCAGCTTGCCGAAGAGCTTCAGAAAGCCCTGTATTACAGGGCACTGGCCTTCCTCACCGCGCAGGGGTTCGAGCACTACGAGATATCCAATTTCGCACTGCCGGGACGGGGCAGCAGGCACAACATGGCGACCTGGCGGTACGAACCCTTCCTGGGCTTCGGACCCGCAGCAGTCTCTTTTGACAGAACCACCCGCAGAAAAAACCCATCCGACCTTGCCGCATACTGCGAAGCGAGCGCAGAACCGGCGGAGATTGAGACTCTTGAACAGGCGCAGAAGGCCCGTGAGGTTGTTATGCTCTCCCTGCGCACAAGGGAAGGAATTACCGCGGAAGAGTTCCATAGCCGCTGCGGCCTGGACCTGAAAAAGACTTTCGGCAGGCGCATCGCGGAGCTTGAAAGCACAGGCATGCTCGAGTACGTGCAGCGTGATGGAAAGACTGCGCTGCGTATCAGGCAGGAAAAGCTTTTCGTCTCGGACGAGGTACTGGTAGGGTTCTTTTGAAAAAATGGCGGGAGTGCATGGGAATCGAACCCACCCGGGACGCTACAAACGCCCCGCACCGGATTTGAAGTCCGGGAAGCCCACCAGGTACCTTTCCACTCCCGTCTGCTTCCGATTATACCTGTGCCTCAAAAGTATGTCAAGGTGGCTCAGGTTTTTCACGGCGGATGCAACCCGCGGGTAATCCTGTCGCGCGTCTGGCCGCGTTGCCCGCAACGCGGATAGGTTTTGGAAGCACCACGTCGAGAGACGTGGTGGAAGTTTAGCCGCGCCGCCTGCGGCGCGGTTTTGACATCCTCACCGCCTGCGGCGCGGAATATCCCCCAACCCGCCCCACAGTCTCAGGATGCCTATATTGCATGTTGCACCAACATGCAATATCAAATTTCGTGCCTCGGGGTCTACGCAGGCTGCGGGACCGCAGAATAATCGGCGGGAAACATGCTTGCCCGCCCCGCCTCTAACGTGTATAATTACAGCAGTTATGGGTGCCCCCGGATCTCCTACCCTATCGGGAGAGAGGATGTCTTGCTATGACTGACCATATTTCGAGAAAGCAGCTGATGACAATCATTCAGGAATTCGAGGCGGTCAGTGCCGTAGGGCCGAGCGCGGTTCGCGGTCAGCCGTCCGGTACAGCGGATGCATGTAGGGAATTCCTTAAGAAAGTCAATCTGATGAAGGTCCCGCGTCGCAGCCCAGCTTTGTTCAGCAGGTGGCTGAACCACGAGACGCAGCGTCTTAAGCGGAAACTCCCTAATCCTGATAGGCCGTGGGGCATTGCGCGGAAGGCTTTGAACCTTTTCCTGCGTTCCTGTTTCTACAATCGTTTTTTGTGCGAGAGATACCGTCTGGACAGGACTGCATCATGGCTTGAGGTTCCCTTGGACAGCGTGGTCGCAAAGAAGCTGAAGGAACATGCCGGGCGCGGGATGTTACCGAAGTGGCTCGGCCTTGGTGGACTGACCCCGAAAGATAGCGAGGCCTTCCAGCGACACGCTCTTGAATACGCGGCGGAAAAAGGTTTGCCCGCTCGAGTTTTCCTCGACAACTACCTGTGGCTTCTTGGCCGTTGACACTTGAAGGGCAAGTCTAAGTTGTACCGCTGACGAAAGTCTTGAAACGACTGAGATTTGATTTCAGCTTCAGCATGTTTCTTCTGGGTCAGATAGTTGCTGCAGTATTGCTAATGCTTATCGTAGGAGCGAAGCCAACTTCAGGTAAGATTGTGCTTGGACTGATTCTAACATATCCTATGGCACCTGTTTTCGTCTTTATCCCTCCGATCTTTAGAAAGAGAGAATACGCCCACTGAATCAACAAAAAGTATTTTCTAACCTGCTATCGAGATGTTATTGCTGTAACTTCTTATGCGCCGATAACGTACAGTATTTTGCGCAACTTCAGAAGGGGTAAAAAGAAAGCCCTCGATCTGGTCGAAATTTGAAAATAGACACTGAACGCACTCCGGTATTCCCTAACCCTTAGCTTCATGTGAGAAGTTGACTGGCGGGAGTCCCGAAGAATTCCCGAAAATCTTTCAGATTCAGCGCAAGAATGAGCCCCTTTTTACGTCTATATTGTAGAAGCCAATAGGCAGTAGCCAAGAGCCAATAGCGAGTAACCAGTAGCAGGGAAAGCTCAAATGACAAAGCTCAAAGGCCGCCTGCGGCGGTTCGGGTTTTTGACATTGGGATTTTGACATTGACTTGACATTTGGATTTTGGAATTTGGATTTGGTTAGAGGTTCATCCGTGGCAAAATTCGCCCCAACTCGGTGCAAGGCAAGATGTTACACGTACCCACGCTTTGCGTTTCGACGCAACCTGCTGTAATACCAAAGGGTTGCGTCCATCCCCAATTCACGCTGAACCACGCAAATGTAACAGGGACCCCCGCGAAATCTGTAAATAGATGCCGTAAGTCCTTGGCACATAAGGAACTCTATTTACAGGCCTGTAAATCGGCCTTCGGAGAAGTTCTGTACGACAGTGTGGGTGATTACAACAGCACCTCGACGAGGTACTACATGACCCCGTTCCTTGATGAGAACTTCTTAATGGAGCTCAACGGTGACTCGGAGTTGTACTTCTACTTCCATGACTGCCCCGGCAGCGGGTTATGGAGAAGCGTGGCGAAGTCCGGTTATTCTTATCTGCGAGAATCAGGGATGGTTCGGGGCCCGGGTTTTCGGGTTAGGGCGCTCAAAATAGGGGAGGCTTTTATTTTGACAGGGACGGGCCAGGAATCGTATAATATAGTAGAGAGCTTCAGCATCTGCGGGCCGGCGCGTGGTTCGGCCGTTTCGGATTGCTGAAAGTGGATAAATATCAAGGAGGAAGTACAGTGGCCGATGCAGGGCCTGAACGAAGGAAGTTTAAGCGGCTTGACAAGCGGGTCAAGATTGAGGTCTCTGTCTATGACCATTCAAAAGGCAAGACAGTGCCGCGAAGCGCAGAGTCGCGCAATGTAAGCGCGGGCGGGATACTTATTGCCCTTGACAGGCCGCTTGAGATTTCATCTTATATCCTGGTGCGTTTCACCCTGCCGGGCGAGACGGAGCAGCACGACTTTGTCGGAAAAGTTGTGCGGGTGGAGGAGGTCGAGATACTGCGCGTTTACGAAATCGGGGTTGCCTTTGTTGACATAGTTGTCGGCGATATGGAAAAGATAGACCTCTACGTTACTGAAGAGATGGAAAAGGGTTAGTGTTTGGAGCCGCCCCTACGGGGCAGGAGGTGCTCTGATGAAGAGGTTGTTGGTTTTGCTGATTTGTGTGGTTGCGTTGACTGCCGTGTGCAGCAGCAGCCTCGCGGGTCCCAAGATAGTGGTGCACAAGAAACATGCCGATGCGCTCAAAGAGGCGCAGGAGACATGGCGGCCCATCGTTGCGGCTTTTGTGACTTCACGCGATGCGGGCCTGCTCGCTGACGTGCTCGGTGACCAGAGTGTTGCCAAGCTGGTTACCTACGTTGTCAGGATACAGGTTGATTTTGTGCCGGCGAAAAGCGGCAAGAAAGATAGTGTAGAGCCATCCGAGAAAGAAAACAACAAGTTTGTCCAGAGTGTCATCCCGGAGGGCAAGATACCTACGCTGGCGATTGTGGGGCCTGACGGGAAGTTAATTCGAAAGTGGGAGCCGGCTCACGACACTGCTGAGATTAAGAAGGCGATTGGCAACATTATTAAAGGGGCTGTAAAGCGGTACAAATCATTAAGCTACAAGAAAGTTAAAAGCATCAAGAACTACTTTGAGAGGGCTGAAAAAGAGATTGCAAGAGACAAGCTTGAAAAAGCCATAAAGTACCTCGAAAAGATAGTAAAAATGCACGAGAACGCTACTCTCTGCAAAAAAGCCCAGGAGAAAATAGAAGAACTCCAGGAGAAACTGAAAAAGCAGGAGGAAGAAAAGAAGAAGGACGAAGAGAAGAAGGACGACGAGAAGAAGGACGGCGAAAAGAAAGACAACGGGGATGAGAAAAAGACGCCCTTCGGTCCAAAGGGCGATTGACCGGCAGGCGGTTCGAAGCGGCCGGCCAGGATAAAATAAATCGGCAGCGGTTCATACTTGCACAGGCCGATAATTGCTTGGGAGGGAAAAATGCAGAAGCTCCTTGTGCTTTTCGCGCTTGTCTGCATGGTACTGACTGCGGGATGTGCGGACTCGGAGGAAGGCGAGGCAGCTCCGGGTGTGACTGCTGCTGAAGGGGAAAAGGCTTCCGGGACGGCGGAGCCTGCGGACAAGGGGGAGCAGGCTGGCGAAGGGCAAAAAGAGGAAGAACCTGCCCGGGAGAATGTACCGGAGGAGGAAGCCAAGGCCCCGGAGCCGCGAGAGGTCGAGGTGGGGGTTCTTGAAACAAAGTTCGGTACAATGGTAATTGAATTCTATCCCAACCTTGCGCCCAGGACTGTTAAGAGAATAAAAGAGCTTATAGGCAAGGGTTTTTACGACGGGCTGATTTTTCACAGGGTGGTGCCGGGCTTTTGCATCCAGGGCGGCGACCC
>CAYWBA010000076.1:0-11065 GCA_964455955.1 uncultured Planctomycetota bacterium
CTGGTTAACGGAATTCCCACCCCGCTTCCAAACGGCAGACTTAACATGGTCCGCCTTGCTCTTGCGACAGGGCGCTATGTCCCCTGGAGCAATCTGTTCAAATTATCACACCCCGCCTTTATGCAAAACGCGGGCATTAATTATGCGGAAGTTCGCTACATTACTGTCTGGCTCTGGGAAATTGGCAAGCTCAAAGAGTTTTATGATACCTTTTGCGCAACATTCAACGAGGACAGCTCAGGTATAACCGCGATGGAGAGGATTTTCGGCAAGTCGATCGATGAAGTGCAAGAGGACTTCAAAAAGTGGATTGCAAGCGCTCCCGAACCGGTCGGGGCCACACCCACAGGCGCGCCGTTCTTCGGCGTTGGCACTGAAGGAACCGCTGCAGGCATGCAGGTGAGACAGGTGGTACCGGGCTCCTCAGCCGACAAGGCGGGAATCAAGCCGGGTGACATTATCGTCGAGTTTGCAGGCAAAAAGTACACAAACCGCGACGAGTTCGCCAAGGCGATTCGTGCGCAGAAAGTTGGCGAGACTATCAAGGTCAAAGTTCTGCGTGGCAACGAGTTTATCGAACTCGATGTGAAGCTCTTGCCGAAAGAGTAGCGCCGACCAGCTAATATCGAGAAGGGCCGCACACTGCGGCCCTTTTTTGTTCTATTGTCACCGTACTATTCCGGTTTCTCGAATATGAACAGCCGCTCGCGCCTGGTCTGCTCGTCTACGAGCAAAATGTTCACAAATCCTGCTACTTCAAGTTCGCCAAGCACTTCCTTGACAGTAGGTGATTTTTTGAGAATGGTGAAGAACTCCACGTATTCCCAAGCCTGCTTGTCAAGAAGGACTGGTACCCCTGTCTTGCCTTCAAGCAAATTGCCAATTCTGTAAAGCTGCATGTTTTTGATTTCGCCATCTACGGCTCGTTGATAGAAATCGTCGTAGGCATACCTGATATCTTCCTGCCACTGCTTCCAGACTGCAAGCTCGTCACCTGTCAGAAGTACGTCCAGGGAACCCAACTTAATGGCAGGCGCGCCTATCCCAAGCTTTGCCAGTATCTCAGAAGTCACATCGCCATATCCGCCGGAGAAGCTAACTTCTTCTTCCAGACCTGCAACCGCAGCCAGAGCTTTCTTTGAAGGCATAACACTATGGCTTGACATGAGCTGCTGTAAAACGTGAAGAGGCTTACCGGCAACCTCAACCTCTGCGAAAAGGACGGCATTACCAAAGTAGCGGTGCATCGCCGCCTCAATCGCATGCGCGGCAGCCAATTCCTCAGGTATATTCATATCTTCCTTCAACGCGACGTAGATTCCTTCAGGTTCCCAGTAGTAATCCGCATCGGCGGTGAAAAGCAAATCCCGCAGAATATGCCATGCCGGAACTTTTTCCACTTTGTATGAAACGGGAAACGTCCCTTCAAGCACACCGTCATTGAACCGGACTTCGATGTCAACAATCTCCGCAAGCTTTTCGACTGCTTCCCTGAAAGGTGTGTTTTCTGTCTCGAAATCAATCTTTTTCTCAAGCTTTGCCTGCACGGCGGCCAGCTTATCGGGCAGGGCGTGAGGGTATGGAGGCACGGGCGGGGGAGCCTGGTCCTGCGGCTCTGGCTCCGGCTCCGGCTCTTCTTCATCCGTGCCCTGGGCCTGTTTGCGTTTTGCAGACTTCGAGCCTTCCTGGACTATTTCTCTGTCCGCCACGTCAGTCATGTCAACATCCGAACCGGCCCGCTCGGACCAAAGCCCTGCAACGTATGTCAGCACCATAATCAGAACAACCCCGGCGATTGCGGCGACCACATACTTTGCCATCTCCCACCTCCATTCCCGAAGGCTGGTTACATACGCCTTACTCAAACAGCGCTTTCACAAAGGCATCTGCGTCGAACTGCTCGATATCGTCGAGCTTCTCGCCAATACCAATGAACTTCACAGGCATATCAAGCTGATTCTTTATTGCAACGACGATGCCGCCTTTGGCAGTCCCATCGAGTTTCGCAACAAACAAGCCTGTAACATGTATTGATTCATTGAATGTTCTCACCTGGCTTATCGCGTTCTGCCCCGTGGTGGCATCAAGGACAAGAAGGACCTCGTGCGGCGAGCCCGGAATCTTTTTCTCCAGCACCCTGCGTATCTTGCCAAGCTCTTCCATCAGGTTTTTCTGTGTGTGGAGCCTGCCTGCTGTGTCAATAATCAGTATGTCCACGCTGCGCGCAAGGGCGGCTTCCGCTGCATCATAAGTTACCGCAGCCGGGTCAGCGCCGTGCTGGTGCCGCACTATGTCGCATCCTATCCTCTCGGCCCAGATTGTGAGTTGCTCGACCGCGGCCGCACGGAAAGTATCGCTTGCCGCAAGCAGGACCTTTTTCCCCGAATCCGTGTAGTGCTTTGCTATCTTGGCGATAGAGGTTGTCTTCCCGCTGCCGTTGACGCCTGCCACAAGCATAACTGTAGGCGGCGTGGGGGCCATCATAATCTCGTTGCTCTTCTCCGTCAGCCTGCGGCCAAGCTCCTTCTTGAGGTAGTCGAGCACCTCCCCTGATTCTTTTATCTCACGGTTGCGGTAGGCGCTCTTGAGCATTTCCACAATCTCCATCGTGGTCTGGACACCCATATCCGCAGCAATCATCGCCTCCTCAAGCTCCTCAAGGAAGTCCGCATCTATCCTGCGGCCAATGGTGAAAAGGTGCTTTATTTTCGATGTGAAGACGCTGCGGGTCTTGGACAGCCCCCCCCTTATCTTCTCGACCGCCTTGCCGAACAAGCGCCAGGCCATTAGCTTCTCCTGTCAGTGCTTATAAATTTATCTGTCCGGACCTTAAAATGCTGGTTGCGAAGTGCATGCTACCCAGAGTCAATCTTTGGCATAAGCTTGCCGCGGTCCTTATGAACACGGTCAAGTATGGCGTTGACAAAGCGCCCGGTGTCTGCGCTGCCGAAGCGCTTGGCCAGCTCCACTGCTTCATTTATAGCCACCTTGGGCGGAACATGCGGCTCGCAGAGCAATTCATAGGTCCCGATGCGCAGGATATTACGGTCAACCACCGGCATCCTCGCCACAGTCCAGTGCTCGGCAAGCTCCTCGAATATCTTATCGAAATCGTTGCTGTAGTCCATAACGCCTTCGACAAGGCGCCGCGCATACTCCTGCGCCTCTGTCACCTTCGCACGCGCCCAGACAAAAGACTGTATGCGCTCCTGCGACAGTTCGCCAGAAGCATCGTACTCGTAGAGCAACTGGAGCGCTATCTCGCGGGCAAGGGTGCGGTTCCTCAAGTACCCTCCTAAAGCTTCTCGAAGAGGTTTGCCATTTCAATAGCACTCGCCGCAGCCTGCGCGCCTTTGTTGCCTGACTTTGTCCCGGCTCGCTCAATCGCCTGCTCCAGCGTATCTGCCGTGATAATGCCAAAGAGCGTGGGGATCCCGGTCTGGGAAGCGACCTGTGCAACTCCCTTGGCAACTTCGTGCGCGATGTACTCGAAATGCGGCGTATCACCCCGTATCACAGCCCCCAGGCACACTATTGCGTGATACGCTCCCGATTCGGCCAGCCTGCGGGCCGTAACCGGTATCTCGAACGAGCCCGGCACCCAGATAACGCTTATGTCGGCTTCCTGCACATCGTGGCGCTTAAGCGCGTCAACTGCGCCGTCAAGCAAACGTTTCGAGATAAACTCGTTGAACCTGCTGACAAGCAATGCAAACTTCTTGCCTTTGCCTATCAAGTTCCCCTCAAGAATTTTAGTCATGTCCCGGCTCCTTCTCTAATCGGTCTTTACTACAAGCAGTCTGAGTTGAGTCATTTCATCTATCGCGTAGCGCAGGCCTTCGCGCCCGAAGCCTGAGTCTTTCTCTCCGCCATACGGCATATGGTCAATGCGGTAGGTGGGAACATCGCCGACAATAACTCCGCCCACTTCCAGTGTCTCGAAAGCCTTGTTGATAAGCGAAATGTCGTTTGCGAATACCCCGGCCTGCAAACCGTAGCGGGAATGATTTACGTACGAAAGCGCCTCGTCAAAGTCCTGGTATTTTTCTACGACAACAACTGGCGCAAAAATCTCCTCCCTCACAACCTCCATATCAGCACTTGTGCCGGTCAGGACGGTGGGGTAGAAGAAACTCCCTTCACGCCTGTTTCCCAGAACCAGTTTCGCGCCCGCCTCAAGTGCATCCCTTACACGCCGCCCGGCCCGCTGGGCCGCCGCTTCTTCAATCATCGGGCCGATATCGGTCTCAGACTTAAACGGGTCGCCGACAATCAGTTTCTTAGCCTGTTCCAAGAAGAGTTCTACAAACTTCCCAAAACGCGACTCGTGCACGTAAATTCTCTGCAAGTGTATGCAGACCTGCCCGGCGTGGTAAAAGGCCCCGAAGACGCACCTGGGGACAGCCTTGCCGATACCTGCGTCCTCATGCACCACAGCCGCCGCATTGCCCCCGAGTTCAAGCGTAACACGCTTTTTCCCCGCCAGGCTTTTCAGCTTCCAGCCAACCTCGGCACTGCCGGTAAAAGAAAGCTTCTTGAAACGTTCATCAGCAACGTACTTCTGTGCAACTTCGGCTCTGGAAGGCAGGACGGAAAGGACACCCGCTGGCAGACCGCAGGAGTAAAGTATCTCCCCCAGAAGAAGCGCGGTTACAGGGGTTGCGGAAGCGGGTTTAATAACAATCGTGCACCCGGCGGCAATCGCGGGACCCACCTTGTGCGCCACAAGGTTCAGCGGGAAGTTAAACGGGGTTATCCCGAGCACCGGCCCCACGGGGAAGCGTCTTGTAATCCCCCAGCGCCGGTCGCTGTTCTTCAGCCAGTCAAGAGATATGACTTCTCCGCCAATTCGCCTGGCTTCTTCTGCAGCGATAGTCAGCGTATCTGCGCAGCGGCTGACCTCGCCCTTGGAATGTTTCAGGACTTTGCCGCCTTCCAGCGTTATCATTTCGGCCAGCTCGTCGGAGCGGCCGCGCACCGCCTCCGCCGCCTTGTTTAGAATCTCGTACTTTTTATACGAACTCAGCCCGGCAAGACCGGGAGCTGCGGATTGCGCAACCTCGATAGCTTTCTCGTATGCCCCTTCGTCCGCAAGGCATACATCGGCAACTGGCTCACCTGAACAGGGATTCTCTACATGGAGCTTCTCCCCTGATGTAATCCACTCGCCGCCAAGCAGGTACCCGTATTCCTTCAATGTACTCTCCTGCCGCAAAAACCGCAAATACCATCATAAGGAAACATGGCATACCATGTCAAACACTATCCACAACAACGGATTGTATTATATGAGATAGAGACAGATTGTGGCAGATTTAGCGTAGAAGATTACAACAAGTCAGGTCAGGCTTCTGCTACTTGAACTTCCGCTTCAGCACAGTCCCGCCATCACCAACCACAACGCAGATGTCCTTTTTCGGGAACGATACGGCGCGGAGGTCTTTCTCGCTGACACGCTTTGCTTTCCATTTCTTGCCGCCGTCCGTCGTGGTAAGGACAACCCCGCCATCGCAGACTGCACAGCCGTTCTTCTTATCTGTAAAAGCCACATCTCTTATATGATTGGTTGTGCCCGACTTCTGCTGCTTCCAGGTCTTGCCGCCATCGGTGGTATGATATATGCTGCCTTTCTCGCCGACAACCCAGCCTGTTTTCCGACTGATAAAGCTGACACCGAAGAGGTACACATCCTTAGGGTTGCCGGGATGCTGCACCTCCCACGTATTGCCGCCATCGGTGGTGTGAATGACAGCGCCTTTCTTGTTCTTGTAAAGTGGATAGCTGTCCACATTGCCGCCTGAGAGCCTGATCATTGAGTGGCTCCCCACGCACCAGCCGTTCTTCAGGTCAACAAAGCAAACATCATAGAGAGGGCGCGCGGGCCGGCCGTAGGGGGCCGGGGGCGAGCTCCAGGACTTGCCTCCATCCGAAGTGCGGTGGAAATGGCCATCAGGGTGACTCCTTCCCAGCCCGCAGATATTCCAACCGTTCTTGGCATCTATCATCTCAACTTGCCAGAAGGGAAAGTTCTGGTTCCCGGTCCGCTGCTCCTGCCAGGTTTTACCGCCGTCAGATGTATGCAGGCAAATAGCAGCCGCCATCGAGGGTGGACGTCCCTTACCCCTGGGCTGCCCTTTGACCAGCTTGCCCCCACCGCCGACAACCCAGCCCTGCTTGGCGTTTACAAAGTCCACGCCTCTCAGAACCAGGTTGGTTTCGGACTTCAGGGCTTTCCACTTCTTGCCGCCGTCGGAGGTCCGTAGTATCAGGCCATCATCGCCCACTATCCAGCCATACTTCTTGCCGGCAAAGCAGACCCCCCACAGGTCCTTGTCTGTCTTAGCCTTCAGTTTTTGCCACTCCCCACTGCCGCCGAAAACAACCACACCGGCAAACAGGAAGAGACAAACAGCAGACACCGCGACAGCAAACTCCACTTTGAGAAACCGTTTCATAACTCTACTCCCGGTCATGCCCTACCTACTCGAACTTGCGCCTCAACACTGTTCCTTTATCACCCGCCACATAGCAGGCTTCTTTGCTTGGAAACGAAATGCCGCGGAGATGCTTTTCCGTAACATCGCGCCACGCTTTCCAGTTCTTGCCGCCATCGGTCGTGGTGAGGATTGTCCCCTCATCACCGGCTGTGCATCCCATTTTCTCGTTCAGAAACACCACGTCCCTGAGCGACTTGTCCGTACCCGACTCCTGCTTTTCCCACGTCTTGCCCGCATCGGCTGTATGGTAAATCTGGCCTTTTTCACCGACAACCCAGCCGGCCTTCTCATTGACAAAGCTGACCCCGAACAGGAAAGTCTTGCGGGAATTGCCGGGGTCCTGTACCTCCCACGTCTCGCCGCCATCGCTGGTGTGAAGCACGCAGCCTTTCTTGGTGGCGTAGAGCTTGTTGGTGGGCTGTCTGCCGCTGCCATCCATCAGCCTTACCCTGACCGGGCTCCCCACACACCAGCCGTTCTTCTTGTCCACAAAGTCAGCATCATAAAGCGCGCGGCACGGCCGCATGTACTCGCCGGGCGGCATGCCCCATTTCTTGCCGCCGTTTGAGGTCCGGTTCCAGTGGCCATCCGGGTGCCCTCTTCCAAGCCCCATGATAAGCCAGCCGTTTTCGGCATCTATCATCTTCACGCCCCAGAAGGTGAAGTTCATGTTGCCTGTTCGCTGCGGTTTCCATGTCTTGCCGCCATCCGCCGTGTGCAGGCAGACAGCAGGCTCCGAGCCGGTCATCCCGGGCATGCCGCCGCCTCGTCCCCGGCTGAACATCGAGCCGCCCTTGACCGCCTTGGACCCGCCGCCGACAATCCAGCCCCTTTCAGCATCCACGAAGTCCACGCCTCTCAGGTCAGCGGAAGTATCGGTATCCAGAAGGGCCCAGCTTTTCGCACCGTCGGAGGTCGCAAGCATGGTGCCTTTATCGCCCACAATCCAGCCGTGCTCCTTGTCAAGAAAATGCACCGCCCGCAGGTTCTTGTTAAGGCCGACCTTGAGCTGCTCCCAGCCTTGATTCTCTCCCTCACCGTTCCCAAACGCCGCAACTGTAAGACCAGCGAGCAGGCAGCCTGCCAGTGCGCACAAAAGCAAATTCCTCATGCATTCCCTCCATTGTAAACGACCGTTTCCTTTTATTACGTAATCTACATGCATACCGTTAGCGCCCATGGGAGAAATAGGTAACAGAAATAATAATAATTTACGCTTTTTTTACAACGGTCTGTGTCACAAGCACCAAATTTGGTGCGGCTATATTGAAGAAAGATTCTTATATTAACATGAGTTCCAGAAAGGAGGGCTAAAGTGGTTGAAAGATTTCAAACAAGTCTTACCGTAATTGTAATTATTCTAGGTGCCATTACTGTTTTTGGCTGCGCGGGCAGTAAAGGTAGCGATAGTATCTGCCCTACCATGGCAGACTTCTATGCCACTCCGTTGGAAGGGACTGTTCCGCTTACTGTCCAGTTCAAAAACAATAGCATAGGCAACTACTCTTTGTGTTCTTGGGACTTCGGCGACGCAACTCCAGGAGTCGCAGAAACCAATCCCATATACTCTTATACCAATGCCGGCCTCTATACTGTAACCTTGACGCTGCTTAGTGGCACGGTTGTTATAGCATCAGAAGTAAAACAAGCCTATATCACAGTCAATGATACAGGGCCAAGTGCGAATTTCACCGCCGCGCCAAGAAGTGGTCCAGCACCGCTTGGAGTCCAATTTACGAACACTTCACAAGGGAACACTCTCAGCTATTTCTGGTCGTTTGGTGATGGTCAAACAAGTACAGACGAAGAACCTGATCATATTTATTACGCCCAAGGCATCTACGATGTAACTTTAACAGTCAGTGGGCCTGAGGGCCCGGATACCGAAATGAAGTTTGGCTACATTGCTGTCGGGTGTCCTCCACCTGTCGCTGACTTCACCGCCTACCCCACATTCGGAGCAACGCCTATGAGGGTGTGGTTTACAAGCACCTCCACCGGTGATATCACTGATTACTTATGGGAATTTGGAGATGGCTTAACAAGCACTGAGCGAAGTCCGGATCATTACTATACCGGACTAAATGGAACCAAGTACACCGTGAAGCTTACAGTATATGGGCCGGGCGGAGAAGACACAAAAACCAAGGTGGACCATATTTGGCTTGGCCCGTAGCTCCCATCCGCCAAGCGAGTCATTCACCTGTTTCGTTATCGCTATTGCGATAAGATCGCGCAGTCGGGGTAAAAGTAAGAACTGAGCCTGAGTTGACTTTGCAAGGCCTGCGAGATAAAACCCTCCTGTTAGTAAGAAATAATCCCTCTGTCAAAATTATGACAATGTTCACTCCGTGTCAGCAGTTTCTGCTCCCCCCTCTGCGTCCTCAGCTTCCTCTGCACTCAAATTTCACCGCAGAGACGCAGAGAGCACGGAGATAAGAACATTTCCTTTTTCTTATTTCCGAACCCAAACTAAATTTCTTCTCTTTTCTTCCCTCTGCGTTCTCCGCGCCCTCGGCGGTAAAATATTCCCTTTCTTCAAAACAACTATTTGGTTTTCTTTGTGTTCATCTGCGTTTATCCGCGGTTAAGTCTTTTTCTTGTTTCCGGGCCCAAATTAAATCTCTCCTCTCTTCTTCCTCTGCGTTCCTCTGCGTCTCCGCGGTTGAATGCAAGCACTGACTCCTGCTGAGTAGTCTCAAAATTATTTTTGAGTTTATTTCGAATTTGCGCAAGACGGGCGGCTGTTTTGCGTCTCGGCTTACAGGAAAGATAGATTAAGGGACTGGGGCTCGGTGCGCAGGTCCTCTGGAATTCTTAGCCCTTGTCCCTTTTTTCTTTGAAAAACAATAAATCGGCAGGCTGTGAAATGGCGGGATTTGACTTAACCTCAGAGCTGGTAAAATGTTACGTCTACCTACATGCCCTGGCGAGGTGCAACCCCCTTGCATGCTAACAACTTGCGGCAATTCTGAAGCATTCGCTGCCGCATACAGGACCGTTAGACTTCATAACGAATTTACAGACGGCTGCTTGGCTTCATCAGGTATTTTGCACGTAACTGCTTTCGAGGCAAGCACTTCGCGATGCCCACGATGTGGCGAGACCCCCTGTAAATCTGTAAATTCAGCTGCTGGAAACACCCGCGGAGCTATCGAAAGTTCGAGATTCATAACTTCGAAGATACCCTTGCGAAAGACTGCTGGCAACTCTATAATCCCGCGTGGACATGCAAGGGGGGCACGTATGGAAGCAAAATTCCCGCCGATTGACGTAGTTCTTGGAATTGTACGGGACACGCTCGCCGAGGACATGGTCGGAGGTGATGTCACAAGCTACAACTTCATTCCGCCTGACACGGCATCTGAAGGGCGGTTTGTGGCAAAAGAACCATTTATTCTCTGCGGCATGCCGGTTGCTGAGATGGTCTTCCACGAGCTTGGCCACAACTGTGAAATCCTCACGGCGGCCAACGACGGCGACAGGATAGAGTTCGGCGCAACGTTTGCAACCATCAAGGGTAACGCCTGGGCCATACTTGCAGGCGAGCGCACCGCCCTTAACTTCCTGCAACACATGAGCGCAATTGCAACCAAGACCGCCAGGTACGTCAAGCGGCTCCAGGGCAGCGCAGCGCTGATATACGACACGCGCAAGACGACTCCCGGCCTGAGGGTTCTCGAGAAGTACGCGGTCCGGGTCGGCGGCGGCCGCAATCACCGCATGGGCTTATACGACCAGGTCCTTCTGAAAGACAACCACATTGCGGTCCTCCGGTCGCTTGGCAAGGACGTGTTCGCCATCCTGGAAAATATAGACCGCGATTCACTGCCGACGGTTGAGGTTGAAGTGACTGCCCTCAACGAGGCTGTCGCCGCGGTGGAGGCGGGTGCTGACATAATTATGCTTGACAACATGACTGTAGAGGAGATGCACGAGGCAGTGCTTGCTATAAGCCACAGGGCGGGCGAGCTTAATGAGCCGGTGCCTCACGTTGAAGCAAGTGGGGGTGTTACTCTCGAACAGGTGGCTGAAATCGCCGCGACAGGCGTGGACAGGATAAGCGTTGGCGCGCTGACCCACTCGGTCAAGGCGGTGGACATATCGCTTGAAATAATATGAGAACGAAGCGGCTGGAAAAGGTTTTTGGATTGACTTTTGCAGAACAAGTGTTTAAGATAACAGGCGGGAATTAACAGGTTTGTGGGGGCTGAACCCCGATAGGAGGTTGAAATGCGCAAGGGTTGGTGGTTGGTACTTGTACTTATTTGTGCACTGGTGCTTGCGGCCGGGTGCGGCCGGAGGGGCAGTTACGAGAACCGTGACGAGTATGGAAAGGGCGAGGAAGCCGCGGACACGGGAAAAGGCGACGCTTCGGCCGGTGCTGGACCGGCTGAAGGCCCGAGCTCAAAAAGATCCGGCGATGAGTTCATACCCGGACAGGCGGCCGACGGCTCTGGTGTGGTGCCCAAGGCAGACTACGATGCTATGAAGGGGCTGTGGGAGGACTATTCGGCAGCGCATAGAATTTACCTGCAGTACTACGCGAAGAAAGATGCAGGGCAAGT
>CAYWBA010000077.1:0-10853 GCA_964455955.1 uncultured Planctomycetota bacterium
GAGCGGCGAAATTGAAAGACGCCTGCCAGCACTTGAAAAAGAGGTGGCGGAGCTTGTTAAGAACGCCGTCAGCTCGTCTGTTGCATCAGAAGAGAAAATCAAGAATCTGAGCGATAACCTTCAAGACGCACTGAAAGCGCCGTCTGCGGAACGCGTCGAAGAGATAGTCAACGAGCAGATGGAGGCAGTTAAGAAAAAGATTGAGGAGTTCAAGACGCAGGCGGAATCCCTGCAATCGAAACCTACCGGCAAGCAGGTGGTCAGTCTCATAGAAGACAAGCTGGCACCCATCAGTACCAAGCTGGGGCAGGTAGCCTCCAAGGTTTCCTCAATGGGAGCGACCGATCCTGAGTCAATTGAAAAGCTGATTATGAGCAAGGTGGGCGAGCTGCCGCGGCAGGTGGAGCGTTTCCAGAAGCGCCTTGCCGCGCTGGCGGAAGAATCATTGTCGCAGGGCTCTGGCCCGCGAGGAGGCCTGTCCAAGGACGACGTGCTCAAGCTCATCGAGGGCAAGGGCGTAGGCCTCGGCCAGAGCGAGATTGCAGCCCTGGTCGTGACGCAGATGGACATGCGCCTCTCCGGCCTGCTTGGGTCCGAGGAGTTCAAGAAAGCCATCAAGGCACATGCAACCATAGGCGTTGAGGGTGGAGGCATAGACAAGGAAGAGTTCGAGCAGGCCCTGCGCGCCTTCGTGAAGCTTGAGATGGGCAGGGCTACCGAGGGAATGAAGAAAGCTGTGCTGGAAATGATCAACTCTGACGTGTTTGTGGACAAGGTCCGCTCGGTTGCCGCAACGGTCGTGCCGGCAGGCGGGGGCGAGGGTGGCGCCGCGATAGACCCTGAACAAATAAAACAGGTCGTATTTGAACAGGTCAAGAAAGCCCTTGACTCCAAGGAAATAAATCTGAAGGTGGCGCAGAAATTCCTCGAGGTTATGACATACGTGAAATCGGAAGTGCCCAAACTCGTGGCAGCGGCGCAAAAGGCCCAGGGATAAGTTTTCGCCGATTAGGACTTGACAAGAAGAGAGCAGCAGATAAGATTCCGGCTTCGCACCAAAACGGCCAAGGAGCTTTGGTATGGCACACAAGAAGGGACAAGGATCAACTCGAAATGGACGCGACTCCCTCGCCAAGAGCCGGGGCGTCAAGGCATTCGGCGACCAGTACGTCAGCGCCGGCTCCATCATCGTACGGCAGTGTGGGACAAAGTTCCACCCTGGAAAGAATGTCGGCATGGGCTCGGACTACACGATTTTTGCAAAGGTAAGCGGTTACGTGAAGTTCGAAAGCCGCCGCAGAATTTCCGTATACCCGGCGCTGGTCGCCGCCACGTAAGAATTCCGCAAGTCAGTCAATCGCCCCTCGAACAGCGAGGGGTTTTTAGTTCAGCCGTCCGCCTGCGCCTGAACCGGAATTAATACACCTTGACCTGAAAATCTGCTTGTCGTATTATCCCTGCATAATGGATAAAAACGACTCCGGCGAATCAACTCCAAAGAGCCGTTCAGGGGTGGTACCGCTTGCGATTCCCTGGTGGCCAGCCATTCTTTGCGCACTGGCCCTGATTGTCTTTTTGTGTCTTCGCAACATCTACAGCTACGACTACTGGTGGCATGCGGCCTCGGGAAAGTGGATTCTGCGACAAGGCATAATGCGTGCCGACCCCTTTTCTTTTACAGCCCGCGGTGCTCCTTTGGTGGACCCGTACTGGCTTGCGCAGATAGTTCTGTACGCGGTGGGTGGCGCTGTTGTGCTTTTCAAGACCGCCGTTGTGGCGGCAGCATTTCTCCTTGCGCTTCTTGCATCTGGTCGCCGGATGCGCACATCACTGCCTGCGGCAGTGCTTATCCTGCTTGGCGCGTTTGTCGCCCACGAGCGTTTCCTCTGCCGGCCGGAAATGTTCACGCTCCTCTTTTCCTCAGTTACCCTTTGGATTCTGTTCAAACTGTCAGAGCGCAAGCAGCTCGCTATTCTGTTTGTCCTGCCGCTAACCGTCCTGTGGGCCAACATGCACCCTGGCTGGGTCATTGGGCCCCTTCTTCTTGGCGCTTACGCCGCGGGCCGTCTCTCCAGCAGATGGCTGGGGCTCTCCCCAGGCGGCGAAGGTAGTAGAAAGGAACTGCTGACTCTTGGGGTCGGGGCTCTTTGCTTTGCGGCCGCATTGATAAACCCTTATTTTACAAGCATCCTAACCTACCCCTTCAGGCTCACGCTTTCCAGCCCGCATGACGTAAAAGCGTTTCTCGAGTGGGTTTCCCCCCTGCCCCGCTTATCTTCCAGTCTCTTTTCCATGAAGCTTATCCACTTCAAGATTCTGGCGTTCGCACTTGTTGGTTCCTTTGTCGTCAACTACAAGCGGTTTGACTTTGGACATGCTGTGATAGCGCTCCTTATTATTGCACTTTCGCTTTCGTCCTACCGCCACTTCGGCATCTTCACAATCACCGCAATACCAGTAATACTTATCAATCTCGAAACCACGTGGGTCGAGCACATAGAACCGCGACTTGCCTCAAACAGGCTCAAATTCGCCCATTTGGCAGCTTCTCTTGCCGTTATCATAACCTGTATCTACTACTGCGCAGGGGTTGCGACAAACAGCTACTACGCAAGGCGCGAACTCTACAACATGAGTTTCGGCATCGGCAAGTCAGATACAAGCTTCCCCAGCTTGTGTGTCTACGTTGACTACACCAGAAGCCGCGCACCGAGCAGGATTTTCAACAGCTACGAACTCGGGGGCTACCTTATCCACACGATGCAGCCCGACAGTGCCGTGTTCATAGATGGCAGATTGGTGCACTATCCTGCAGAAGTATATGAGGATTACGTGCGCGTCCAAGCTGACTCGAAATACTGGAACACTTTTGCCCGGAAGTATCGAATAGACTCTGTCGTGCTTATTCACAACCTGCCACGAATGCAGAATCTCATAAAACATCTCCATAAGAACCCGGATTGGCAACTCTTCTCGCTCGACCATGCAGTGTGCTGCTATTCCCCAACCTACGGCCTGATTTGGCCGGAAAAGAGCTTCGACAGTAAGCCACAGAAAAGCAACTATCCTGAGTTCACATGGCTGAGCCTGGCGCGGTTTTACGTAAACGTCGAAGAGTACAAGAAGGCGGCAAAACTCCTTGAAACCAAGGTTGCAGACTACCCACGCAACGGCAAGCTGCAGTTGTATTACGGTCGTGCACTGGCGGGAATCGGCAAATCCGGAGAAGCCAAGGCAGCCTTCGAGAACGCATCCCAACTCCTGCCCGATTCGGCCGAGGCTTATCTTAACCTCGGGGTCGCATGCTGGACACTGGGCCAAAAAGACGCGGCTGCCAGATACTGGCGCCATGTCCTCGAAATTGACCCGCGAAACGAAAAGGCTCTCCAGTATCTCAGACAAAGCACACAGGATGCCAAATAACTCTTTAATTTGGTTTTGCAATCCCGTATACTATTTTGCCGATTCTGGTGGGCGTAGCTCAGTCGGTTAGAGCATCTGACTGTGGCTCAGAAGGTCGTGGGTTCGAATCCCATCGCTCACCCCAGTACCCGGGCCGCCGAAGGCAATTCTACTGCTCCACTTTCTACTTTCAAAGAGAGTAGAGAGGAGAACAGTAGACCAGCGCCGAAACGGCGCCGCTTAGTTGCCAAGAAGCAGATAATTGCACCCTTTGTTCGCAAAGTAAATATCCGCCAGGCCGTCATTGTTGAAATCATCCGGGGGAAGCGCAACATGCACGCCATAGGTAAAAGCAGGTAGCACGGGAAGGTTCACCGGCGTAATGTCAAATATGCGGGCCTGACAAACCCGGTACAACCTTGATTGCCCATCTGCATTGCCGGATACAAGGTAAGTCGCGCCGCCGCGTTCAAACACTGCCACGCTGCGCGTATTGTTAGAGAAATGCGGCAGGATGTCGGAATACTGGAACGTTCCTTCTGTCCCACCCTGTGCACCACCCTGATTAACGAGAATTCTGTTCGGCCCGTAATTACCGACAAATATGTCATAGTCGCCGTCGCCTTCAAGGTCAAAGGCGGCCGCGCGCCAGGAAGTTATCCAGCCTACTGGAAGCGCGCCAGCGGCAACCGTAAACTGCCCCGTCCCGTCGCCAATAAGCAGTCTGTTCTGGAGACGGCAGCAGCAAAAGACATCAAGCTCGCCATCGCCGTCAAAATCCGCAATAGCGGCGCCGCGGCAGTCATCCTTGAGCACCCCGGCCGCCCTGATCGAAAATGAGGCGGTGCGGGGATTGAGGTAAACAGTGTTTATGAACTGATTGCAGACAAAAATATCAGGGTTGCCGTCATTGTCGAAATCTACAGTATTTCCCTGGGCATCCCTGCAGGCCGCGCCCCGTGAATCCTCGTTCAGCCCTATGGCCACGGGACTCAAAAGCGTCTGCGTCCCGTTGGAAAGGCAAATCAGGTTCCAGCCCTTGTTGGCCACAAAAACGTCGGGCAGGCCGTCGTTGTTAAAATCCGCCTGCACCACTTCACGCGTGTCATCGTGAAGTATCCGGCCGAGCACTGAAAACACGCCCGCGTCGTTGCGATAGCAAAAGTTCTCCGCAAGGTTGCCTATAAAAATGTCCACATCACCATCACCGTCAAAGTCCCCACTTACCGCATCCCTTGAACCCGACCAGAACGACGGCACCTGCGAGGAAACATCCACAAAAAGTCCCGCCGTATTGTCAACAGAGATGTCATATTCAAGGCTCACATCCGGCGTGTACGAAGGTGTACTGTTTACAGCTTCACCGTCAATCACCTCTATCCGCAACTTGACATCATGGATATTCGTACCAAGGTCGGCAAGCGAGTCCCAGACCATGTAATGTTTCTTATAACAAGTAAGCTCTATGTCGCTCTCACCGGTGCTGTACGCCACATCAACCCTGCCGGAGAGACCCGACCCGCCCTCTTCATCAAGAGTCACTATCCCATCGCCCAGGCGAGTACCCTCGCAGACAAGCGTACTCATGGCCTGGTCGCAGTACAGCGAGACTTGACGTTCTCCGGCGGAATCCGTCATCTCGACATAAATCTTCCCTTGACCATCGGTGTTGTCGCCCAGGTCCAGCCCCTCCAGGAACCAGCCTGTCAGCTGGTCATCCTGGTCATTGGCCTCTGTGGGAAAAGCGGATTCAAGCCTGTTTGCCAGCTCGCCGCCTGCCTTTTCGGCAAGTGTCGCCTCAAAGAAGTTGGCCCCGGCATCCACTGAAAACTCAAGTTTTGCAGTTACGGCATCTTGGTCGGCATCGGCAACACCGTACTCCAAGATTATGTTGCCGCTGGATTCCAGCGCATTCAGTATCAGTGCTGTCGGGCGGGTGTTTATCAAATTATTGACAATAAAGACAGGGCTCCTGTCCTCTATGCCCTTTCCCCTGCCCAGGGGTATAACCTTAAACATGACGTTAAGACTCAAGCTCTTACCCATGTCGGCAAGGGAATCCCAACACCAGGTGTGCTCTGCTCCACCGGGAGTTGAAAGCAGTCCCCCGTATCCTTCACCGCCCCAGCCCCTCGTAGCCGGGTGCCACGAGGTCCCGTCGAGCGAATAACAAAACGAGGCTGCGACGTGGTCTGCTCCAGCCAGCTTGTATCTTATGGTAACATTGTGGCTCGAAATCCCCGGGCTTTCGACAATCGCAACTGCCTCGTCGTGCTTGTGGGATTTGCAGCCGACCGCCGCCAGAGCCGCCGCTACTACCAGGAACAAAAGAATCCTGCGCATATCGAACCCCCAGAAAAACACACAGAAGCACCAAGCCTCCATTTTCCGACTAATGTAGATTATATACTTAGGTGCGTACACTTCAATCTTCAACTTGCCCTCGAAAAAAAAAGAGCTTTCGAAGTCGAAGTCAATTTTTAGTAGCCGACGGACGGCTAATTTGTTAGAATGAGTTTCTCAAGCGTGCCGAGATGGAAAGGTCAGCAATATGACACAAGCCCAGACCCACCTTAAGCACTTCAGGATCATTTCCGAGATTGGCAAGGGCGGCATGGGGACAGTATACCTGGCACAGGATGTTTCACTCGACCGCAAGGTGGCTTTGAAAGTCCTCTCCCCCAAGCTGACGCGCGATGAGGAGATGGTCGAGCGCTTTGTTCAGGAAGCGAGAGCCCAGGCGCGGATGAATCACCCCAATATAGCCCATATCTACTTTGTCGGTGCAGAACGCGGCCTGCACTTCTTCGCAATGGAGCTTGTATATGGCAGAACACTTGCAGAGATAGCCGAAGACAAAGGCGCCCTTCCTTGGCAGGAGGCGCTCGAATACACCCGCCAGGCCGCCCTCGGCCTTGCAGAAGCCCACCGGCAGGGTGTCATACACCGCGATGTGAAACCCTCTAACCTCATGCTTACGGACAAGAATGCGATCAAGATAATGGACTTCGGGCTTGCCAGGCGGATAGAGCGCGACTCGCTCATAACCGGCGCGGGTCAAATCCTCGGCACACCGGCATACATGTCGCCCGAACAAGGCCACGGACAGCAGACTGACCTCAGAAGCGACATATACTCACTCGGCGCAAGCCTGTTCCACCTAATTGCAGGCCATCCACCCTTCCAGGCCGACACGCCCGCCGCTACAATAATAAAACACATCAGAGAGCAGCCTCCCAGGCTGGTTGATGTTGTGTCGGCAGCGCCAAAGCCCGTAAGCGACCTTGTCGGGCGCTGCCTGGAAAAGGACCCACTGAAACGCTTCCAGAGCTACGAGGAACTTATCAAAGCGGTTGATGCGGCCCTGCCTCGAAAAATCACCCACGCAGGGCTTTACACCCGCTTCTCCGCGATGCTTTTCGACCTTGTCCTCCTTTCAGCCGTTGGCTTCACATTCCTTTCTGGTAGTTTAGTCCAGATGGTTTTCTACGCCGCTTACTTCGTGCTTCTTGAATCGCTTTTCGAGTGGACGCCGGGCAAGAAGGTTATGAAACTTACCGTAAGGAAGTCAGACGGCAGCCGGGCTTTCCCCGCAAGAATAGGGCTTCGCTTTATAGTGGCGCACTGGTTCTTGTTTGCCGCGGGAGGGATTTTCTACCTACTTAGTAAAAGAGTAGTAGACTTGAAGGTGTTTGTCCAAAACGAACCGCTGACTGCGCTACTCCTTGTGCTGCTGTTGGCCTTTTACATCCTGGGGCTTGTTTCAATGGCTGTAACAAGGGGAAAACGGGCTTTCCATGACTCCCTGACCAGGACTATCGTCATGTACGATATCCGCTAAGCAGGCGCTCCGCTTAAGACAGGTTCACCAACCTCGACTTCTTTTTGTTGCTGCGGGGCATCCTCTCGCAGTTCATATGAGGAGCGTTTGTTATTTGCAGTATCAAGTTCACTGCGGGCGTGTACGGCAGCCTCCTCGAAGGTTATTGAGATGCGCTTGGTGACGCCAGGCTCTCCCATGGTGATACCGTAGAGTGCGTCAGCCGCCGCCATTGACTGCTTGTTGTGTGTAATTATGAGGAACCGGCACTCGCCGACGAATTCCCGCAAAAGCTGCTGGAACCTGTTGACATTGGAGTCATCAAGCGGGGCATCAATCTCGTCAAGCACGCAGAACGGGCTCAGCTTCGACTTGAATATCGCAAAGAGAAGCGCAATAGTCGTCATAGCTTTCTCGCCGCCTGAAAGCAGCGACAAGCTCGAGAGGTGTTTTCCCGGCGGCTTGGCAACTATGGAAATCCCCGCCTCAAGGATATCCTCGCCTTCCTCGAAGAAGATGTCTGCCCTGCCCCCGTCAAACAGCTTGCGGAACATGACCTGGAAATTATTGCGAATCTTATTGAAGCTGCGCTCGAGCATTACACGGCACTTGCGGTCAATCTTGGCCATCACCTCCTGCAGCTTGGCTTTTGAATTCAGAAGGTCCTGCTCCTGGTTGGTGTAAAAGGTAAGCCGGGCCGTAATCTCTTCAAGTTCCTCAAGCGCTTCCATGTTGACATTGCCCAAACGCTGCAACTTCTGCCTGACTTGTGCCGCTTCCTCCTCTAATACGTGCGGTTCCTTATCCGGAAGCAGTATATCCTCAATATCTTCTTC
This sequence comes from uncultured Planctomycetota bacterium, assembly GCA_964455955.1. Classification (GTDB taxonomy): domain Bacteria; phylum Planctomycetota; class SKW154; order SKW154; family DAOVDS01; genus CAYWBA01. The sequence goes on from CAYWBA010000077.1 coordinate 8,059, forward strand.
AATGTCAATGCCCAGCTCCTGGCGAGCATACTCCATAACATCCTCAACCTGCGTTACGCAGGCCTGCCGCTCTATGCGTACCTCGCCAAGCCTGCCCTCAACTTCGCGCAACTTTGTGGTCTCTTCGTCACGCTGCCTGCGCAGGTCACTCAGACTGCTGTCAAGCTCGTGATACTGCTCTTCAGACTTTCTGATTTTGTCCTGCAGTCTGCGGATTTCCGCAAGCAACCGGCTGAGGTCCCGGGAAGTTTCTTCCGCTTCCTTCTTTGCAGCCGCGTTCGCTGCTTCTACTTCTCTGACCTGGGCCTCGAGCGAATCTTTTACCTGGTGCCTTTCCTCTATCTCGCCTTCTTTCGCCTTGAGGCTGTCTGAAACTGACTGGCATTCCTGCTGCACGCTCGCCAGCTTCACCTCAAGGACGGTTAGCTGTTCCCTCAGTGAATCTTTGACGCCCCTGACTTCCTCAAGTTCACCCTGGCTCCTCTCAAGCTTTTTCTGCAGCGCAATGTACTTCTGCTCCACCTCTTTGAGTTTACGGACAAGCTCCGCCCTTTGGGCCTTCTCCTGCGCTGTGAGCGATTCAAGGCTGCTAATCTCGACCCCAAGGGTGCGCAGCTCTGTCTCCGTAACACTGCGGTCGCGGACAAGCTCGCCCCTGCGCGCGCCAAGTTCACTGACTTGCCCTGAAACGCTTTCTATCGAGGAGTCAAGCTGTGTGCACTTCTGGGCAAGCCGCGTGCAGGTTATTTCCTTCTTCTCTACTGCTGCAGCAACCTCCGAGAGGCTCTCTTCTATCTTGGCAAGCTCTTTTTCAAGAAGCGCTACTTCTGATTTGCGCTGAATAATGCCTCCGGAAACTCGCGAACCGCCAAGAACTGTCCCTCCCCCCGCCACCTCGCCTGAAGGCGTTACAAAGCGAAGCCCGCGGGTTTCAGTAGAAGCTTTAAGCGCATCCTTCAGGTTCTCTGCGACGTAAATATTGCCAATGAGGCGCTCAATCACTCTCCGGTAAGGCTCTTCGCAACGGACAAGCTCGGCTGCCCGCTTGCCGTCCCGGGATTCCCTGCGGACATCGTGCCATTTTATTGGGACAAACACTGCCTTGCCACAGTTGCCCTTTCTCAGGTCTTGTGCAAGTCTTGCTGCTGTCTGTGGCGTGTCCACCACCACAGCCTCGGCCAGCCTGCCCAGAGCCGCCTCAACCAGGGCTGTATTCTCTATATCAACCTCAATCAACTCGCCAAGGAGGCCGCAGACCTGCTTAAAGCCGGGTTTCCCTCGCTCGCCAAGCAGGTACTGGGCGCCGGCACTTACACCGGCATTTTTGGCCTGAAGCGCCCGCAGGGTATCAAGCCGGGATTGCCGGCGCGCACGGTCCAAGCTGAGAGAGCCGCGCTCATCCCGCAGCCTCTCCTTTTCGGCCTCCGCCTCCTGCATCTCCTCCTGCAACTGCTGGCGTCTGCGCACAAGCTTCGCGTGCTCGCTACGTTTAACCTCAAGTTCCCGCTCTGCCTTTCCTATCAAGGTGGAAAGCTCCTCGCGGTCGCCAGACACTTTGTCGCGCCTGGCGCTCAGGCGGCCCAGGTTCGCCTTGTGGCGCTCCGAGTCCTCAGACAGGGTGGCGAGATGGTTTCTTGCTAAACTGCGCTCTTCGAGGGCCTGTGAGCCTTCCGTACGCAGAGCCTCCTGCGACTTTTCGAGTTCCTGTATGCGTACGCTTGCCTCGTATATCTTGAATCTTTGCTCCTTTAGTTCCTGCTCAACTTCGGCTTGCTGGGAATCCAGATTAGCGAACCTGACTCTGAGCCGGTCGCGTTCGCTGAGGGCTTTTCCTGTTTTCTCTTCCGCAACCTTTATGTCAGACTGGAGAGCCTCGCCTCGCGCTGCAAGCTCTTCGGTTCGCTCTTTGCTGTGGCGAATCCTCTCTTCGGCCGCGGCGGCCTGGGTCTGTGCCTGTGCCTTTTGCGCATGCACGCTCTTAAGATATTCGCCCAGCGAATGCAGACTTGACTCCTTGCGCGCCAGTTCGGACTCAAGAATGCGCATCTTTCCTTCCAGCCTGCTCGCCTCGCCTGATATTTTTTCAATTTGCTCATCCATGTCACGCATGCGCTCGCTGTGGCCGCGGAATTTGAGCAGATAAAGGTCAAGACGAAGCGCCTTCAGCCGCTCCGTGAACTCACGGTAGCGTCTTGCACGCGAGGCCTGTATCTTAACGCTTCTCTCCCTGCTTCGAAGCTCGCCGATTATGTCGCCAAGCCGAAGCAGGTACTGCCCGGTGCGCTCAAGCTCCCGCTCGGTCTTTTTGCGTCTCGCGCGATAGGCGCTTATGCCTGCCGCTTCCTCGAAAATCAGCCTTCGCTCCTCGGGATTGACAGAAAGGAGCTTGTCAATCTTGTCCTGCTCAAGAATCGAGTATGCATTGAAACCGACACCTGTGCCTGCGAAAAGCTCTTTTATATCTTTCAGCCGGGAAAGCTTGCCGTTTATCCTGTACTCACTCTCACCGCTGCGGTAAAGCCTCCGGCTTATGATGAGTTTGTCCTGGTCCTCACCAAGCAGGTCCTGCACATTTGAAAAATGCAGGGATGCCTCTGCGAAACCAAGAGGTTTGCGGTTCGCCGTGCCGTTGAAGATTACATCCTTCATCTCTGAGCCGCGCAGGCTCTTGGCGGACTGCTCGCCGAGTATCCAGCGGAAGGCGTCAACTATGTTGGATTTGCCTGAGCCATTGGGGCCGACTATCGCGGTGACCCCCTCCTTGAAGTGGAATTCAGTCTTGTCGGCAAACGATT
>CAYWBA010000078.1:0-10816 GCA_964455955.1 uncultured Planctomycetota bacterium
GCCGGTGAATGCGATCTGAGTTTCGTTGATGTCGCCGCAAAAATCGAGCCGCACACTGTCAAGCTGCGGTCGCTCACGAGTCCCGGCGGCGTGCGCGTCCTTGCGCAGGACTTCCTGTTCGACCTGGTCGGCACGCAGCGGCTGCTTGAGAAGCGAATCGGCGAGCGTGTCCGGCTGCTGCTAACAGACGGCAGCGAAGAGTCCGGCCTGTTGCAAAGCGTATCGCCCTCCGATGTGATAATCAAAAGCGACAAAGGCGGGATACGCACGGTGGCAATGGAGCAACTGCGGCTGATAGAGTTTGAGGGGAAAGTCGCAGCCGGGCTTGTCAGCCGCCCGACGCTAAAGTGGCTGCTCGATGTCACTCCCGCGGCGGCAGGAATAAATGAACTTGAACTAACATACCTGACACAGGGCGTCACGTGGCGGTCCGATTACGATTTGATTCTCGGCAGCGACAAAATAGAACTGCTCTGCTGGCTAACCCTGAGCAACAACTGCGGGACCGCTTTCAAGGATGCGAAGCTGAAACTTGTGGCGGGGGAAGTGCACCGCGCACCAAAAACGGAAGTGGTTGACAGTCTTGGCGAGGGCGCGAAGCAGCGGTGGGGCAAGCCAGGCCAGGCAGGGGTAAAGGAGAAGAAATTTTTCGAATACCATATGTATGAGGTGATGCGCCCCGTGACAGTACGCAACGGCGAGACAAAGCAAATCAAGATGTTCGAGAGAGCGATAGAACACATCAAGAAGGAGTACTGGATAAACGCAGCTTCACATACGCGCATGGACGGGGCAAGTGTGCGCCGCAAGGCGCAGGTTGTGCTCAAGTTGGCGAATTCGGAAGAGAACGGGCTGGGCCTGCCGCTTCCTGCTGGGCGCGTGCGGCTGTTCGTGCCGATTGGGGGAGAGAACCTGTTCGCAAAACACAGCTCCATCGAACACACGCCGAAAGATGAAGATGTAGAGCTGCCGTTTGGCCGGACGGAGAACGTGGTCTGGCGCGTGGCGGCCTCGGAGATACAGAGAGCGGAACTCTTCGCAAAGGGCAAGCAGAAGCTGCTTGTGCGCAACCTGTCCAACAAGGATGCAAAAATTCGTTTGCATATTAACTTGCATGGCGACTGGAAGATTAACAATTCGAGCCACAAGTTCGCGAAAGAAGATGCGCAGACCGCGCGTTTCGACCTGAACGTTAAAGCGGGCGAGGAAGTGAATGTTGAATATTCGTGGGAAACTGTCTGGTAGTTTTGGAGGGTTTTGTCATGGTTAGGTATTTCCGGGTGATTTTGCTGGTGCTGCTGCCGGTTCTTGTGCTGGCGCAGGAAGCCAGGGAAAGTGACGAGGTTGGGCTGTGCGTGACAGTTTACAACCAGAACTTCGGCGTGGTGCGCGATGTGCGCGAAATCGAGCTTGCCAAAGGCGAGAACAAGGTGCTGTTCCGCGATGTTGCTGCCGGGATTGATGGCGCATCGCTGCACTTCAAGTCGCTGACCGACCCTGACGGCACGGTGGTTCTCGAACAGAACTACGAATACGACCTGGTGAATGCGAACAAGCTGCTCGAGAAATACATTGACCGTTCCGTGCGCGTCCTCACCGAGGAGGGCAAGATGTACGAGGGGACGCTGCTTGGCTTTGACAAGGCGCAACTCATCCTCTCGAAAGACCCCAGGAAGGGACCGATACAGATTGTCGCCAGGACTGACAACGTCACCGCGATTGTCTGTTCCGAACTGCCGGAAGGGCTGCAGACCAAGCCGACCCTGATGTGGAAAATCGAGGCAAAAAAGGCCGGCAAGCACAAGGTCAAAACAACCTACCTGACCGGCAACATAAACTGGGAAGCTGACTACACCGCGGTAATATCGAAGGATGAGAGCAAACTCGACCTCGGCGGCTGGGTGACAATCAGGAACAACTCCGGCAAGCGCTACGAGAACACGAAAATCAAGCTGGTCGCAGGCGGCGTGCACCGCGCACCTGAAAGGCCCGGAGCACCGATGCAAAGAGCGAAGGGAGGAAGGACAAGAGGCGGCGTGGAGGGCAAGGAGTTCTTCGAGTACTACCTCTATACGATGCCGCGCAAAAGCACGATTGAAGACCGCTCCACTAAGCAGTTGGAACTGCTCAATGCAGGCGGGATAGAGTGCACAAAGACCTACCGCTATAACGGCGCGATTGTGCCGCGCTGGGGAGACCGGTGGAACCGCACTTACGGCTCGCAGTGCAACAAGAAAGTAGATGTCTTCCTGTCGTTCAAGAACGCCCAGAAGAACAACCTCGGCCTGCCGCTCCCCGCAGGCAGGGTGCGTGTCTTCAAGAAGGACCCGGATGACGGCTCGCTCGAGATGATTGGCGAGGATAGAGTAGACCACACGCCCAGGGATGAAAAGGTCGAGCTGAAGATGGGCAGCGCTTTTGACATCGTTGGGGAGCGCAAGCAGACAAACTACCGCAAGATAGCGGGCAACGTCTTTGAGGAGAGTTTCGAGATAAAGCTGCGCAACCACAAGAAGGAGAAAGTAACTGTCGAGGTCTGGGAAAAGCTTTACCGCTCGACCAACTGGGAGGTGCGGGACTCGAGCATGAAGCACGAGAAGGTGGATGCATCGACAATCAAGTTCCTCGTCGATGTGGAGCCTGACAAAGAGGTGACAATCACCTATACGGTGCTTTACACAAGATAGTACGAGAAAGGCAATCCATCCGATGGCGCTTCGCGTAACCCGGCGCGAAGCGCCCTGGAGTTGCATCAGATACCGGCGTAAGCCCACCCAACCGTGCCAACCAGCCGTAAAAGCCGTCTGTAAATAGAGTTCCTTATATACCAACGACTTACGACATCTATTTACAGATTTCGCGGGGGTCTCTGCTACATTTGCGTGGTTCAGCGTGAGTTGAGAATTGACACAACCTCTTGCTACGTAAGCAGGTTGCGTCGAACCGCGAAGTGTGGGTACGTGTAACATCTTAGCTGCCAATGAGTTGGGACTGATTTGAGCATCTTACAAATCCAATTTTGCCGCAGAACGTTCTGTATTCCACGGCGGACAAGTCCGCCGGCTAAATCTTTAACCTTTAACCCTTCTTCCACACTATTATACGCTTTCAAAGCCGAAATGTTAGCTAAAATCCGGGAAATTTTCCAAGAAATCTCAGCATTGAGGCCTACACAAAACTAAGGTTTGTTGAATAGCGGAATGCGTTTAGTATTTTGAAGAAAATGTCCGGGGAGTGTTGTGAGTTGAGAGCAAGAAAACGATTTCTAATAGAACAGTTGCCAACTTGGACTGAGATGCTTCGAAAGTCTTGATTGCTTACTCAGAAAAATCCTGTGCCATTGTTGTAGCAAAAAAGCTCATTCTTGCGCGGAATCTGAAAGATTTTCGGAGTTTGTTTGGATCTCGCTTTAACCCGGCTTTCTTCTTTACTTGTCCGAAGGATTTTCCGGCCTTTCTCCCTTCGTCCACTCGATACCAGCTTTGAAAACGCCTTCTTCTACGATTTCCCCTTTCTCAATCCACCAGCACGTCCAGCCAGCATGACGACCACCGTATCTCCAACCAATGTCATCTCCCAAACCGTATTCATTTACCCCATTTGGACCCATACTCCATAAGGCAAATGACTTTCCCTGTTCTATACCTTCCAATTGGACATCGAACTCTGTTCCTTCTTTGCTCTTCACCGTGACTTTGTCAGACGTAAGTATGAGAATCAGCGGATTTCCGTATGCGTCAGCATACTCCGGCATCCCATCTTTGTCAGTGTCACAGGTGGGAATACCCGCATACGGGTAGCCCATTTGTTTAAGCTCGTAACTGAGAAGCTGCTCGATTCCGCCGTTTATACTACCATACCTATTGTTGAATGATCCTGAAAGGAAGTTCATATCTGTAACTAACATATAGCATGCAAGGTGGCCACAAAATGCCTCTGTGCGTGTTATACGCATTGGAGGGCAAGAGGGGTGACGGAACCCTAAATACAAAAAGATACTGCAAACACTAAGTATCACCAAGACAAGTAGGAAGAAGGGAGATGGCCTCATAAATATTACCCTTAAAATCCGGGGGACACAATGCACATTTAGTTGTGCCCACACAAAACAGGCAATAGCCAATAGGCATCAGGCAATAGCCGGAATCCGGTTCTTATTGGCTTTTGGCTGATGGCTACTGGCTTCTTCATCCTCCTGCGCTGCATGTACTGTGTACTGCAATTATACACGTTAGAGGCGGGGCGGGCAAGGAAGAACTGCGTTACGGGCAAAACAACCGCCCCGAGAAACTTGCAATCTGCGGCGGCGCGGGGAAACCTCCCCGGGTATGAAACCCGGGGCTTGACTTTCACCACGTCTGCCGACGTGGTGCTTCCAGAACCATCCCGCGTTGCGGGCGGCGCGGATAAATACCTGGCAGGATTACCCCCGTGCTGAAGCACGGGGCTTCGTTCCGGGGGTATAAAACCCCCGGCTTGTTTCCGGAACATGCCTGCGGGTTGCTATTTGGGTTTTTCGGGTGTTTTTTCAGGTTGTTGGGGTTCTTGAGGTTCTTGGGGCTCTTCCCCTGTTTTACCTTCCGGCTGTTTCTCCGGCTGCTCTTCTGGTTGCTCCTTGTCAGAACCCTTCAGGTAGTATTTCTGGATATTGGCGCGGCGTATAAGGTCTTTTTTCCACCCTTCGAGAAAGTCGCCCTCTACTTCATGATGCTTCTGGGTGATGATATCAGACCGGTTTTTGAGGAATTCCGATGGGGGCGGCTCCTTGCGTTCCTTATATTGGATAAGGTAGTATACTGGTTTCCCTTCCCAGAAGATTCTAACGGGTTCGGCAAATCCACCTGCCTTCTCGACCTCAAAGGCAGCGGAAATTACCGGGAATTCATTGTCCTTAATCGTTTCTATGCGGCCCTCGTTGGAGCGTCTCTTGAAGAAACCGGTTGAAACGCGGGCAAGCTTTTCTTCAAGTATGAGCGCATCGGTGAAGCATTTGTTTTTGCGTGCATCTTCAATGAGGCGCTTGGCTTCTTCTTCGGCAACCTCACCTGCACGTTTGTTTGCGTATGAGGCCTCGAGGTCGCTTCGAACCTCCTCGAACGCCTTGTGGTGCTTTGGAATGTGCCTGGACAGGCGGTATATGAAAGCCCCCTTCTCGCATGTTTGCGACTCTTCAAACTTGGCCTGCGAGAGCTCCTTGATATCCGCGGCCTCATCGAACATGCGCATGGCGTACATGCAGCGGCCGAACTCGTCTGCCAGCTTGAAGAAGTACTCGTCCACTGCAAAAGGCTTGGTTTCTCCAGCTTGAAGTCCCTGTTTAGCTGCAACTTCGGATGCCTTGAGCAAGGTTATTTTGTCGAGGGCATTGATTTCCTTGTGCACCTTTTCTACCAACTCTTTTGCTTTCTTTCCCTTCTGGTCACGGGTGTAGAAGTCGAGCACCTCGGCTCGCGCCTCGTCGTACGTTTTGTAGAAACCTTCGGCGGCAGGAACTTCTTCCTGGTCGAGGTCTTTTCTGAAGTAGATATGCTTTTTGCGCTCGTAGAATTTCTTAAGTTCCTCCTCCTTGGCTGCAGGCACCTTCACATCGTCATACCTTGCTATAACATATTCGAAAGCTACGCGTTCAGGCTCCATGTACTCGCCCTTGCGTTCTTCGTAGAATTTCTTGAGATCTTCTTCTGTAAACTTGACCCTGTCACGGTAATCATCACTGTTAAGGCGCAAGTAGTCTATTTTTCTCTGGTGTTTGTCCTTGATAAATTCCTCGTACACAGAGGAGGAGGACGCGACTGCGGCCTTAGAAATCAGCGACTGAAGCTTGCTTATCAGCAACGCCTCCCGGTATGTGGCTTCAAACTCCGGTATTGACATGTTCATTCTGTTTGAGACTATACGATTGTAGTCACTGGGGTCGAACGGGATTTGCTTGAGCATTTCTCTTCTCTGTTTCTCGGTGAGGCGGGAGAAGAACTCTATCTTCCTGTTCCTCTCAGCTTCATCAGAACTGTATATATCTTCCCGAAACTTCATCTGGCGGTACCACTGCAGGATGGCTTGCTCGAGTTCACGGTTGGCGACAGTTATACCGGAACGCCGGGCCTCTTCAATCAATGCCATGTATTCCCAGACATCGTCTTCCTTGATCTCGTTCGAGCTGCCCTGCAATGTTGAGAGCCTGTGCCGGACGCTTCTGAACTCTGCGTCAGAGACCTGCCGACCGAACATCTCGGCCCATTTCCCCACCATCCACGACTTGATAACGTCGGTCATGGTGGCGCTCACGCCGAAGGCAACGGCTATGAAGATAACAAGCACCCAGAGCAGCTTGTTCATGTGCTTGCGAAGGAATTTCATCATGCTCATGCTCACCTCCGTCCAATCGCCCGGGCTTGTTCTACCTCCCGCGCGTCTGATGTGCTACGGCCAGGGCCGCCGGCTGTTTGATTCACATTCTAACCCGGGCTTGGGATTTTTCAAAGACCTTTCGGTTATCAAGGTTTCACAATCGCGTCTTCTATTCGCCCCATCCCCCTTATCTTTTGCATATGGAGGTTGGCTTCTTCCCAGCTATCGAACCTTCCTACCCAGACACAATACAGTGTCTCGTTTCCCCGCTGAATCTGACCGACAAACGGGTGCATCTCCTGCGTCTTAAGCTCAGCCGCTCTCTTGCGGGCAGCTTGCTCGTTCTTATACGCTCCCACCTGGACGGTGAAAAACCTGCGCTTGTTATATTGCAACTTTTCCTTAGCCTGGTCGAGAAGGGGACTTTGCGGGATTTCCCCAAGCAGTCTGTTCAGATATGTTGTCGCAGTGTCCCACTGGTTCTGCCTCTGGGCGCAGGTGGCAAGACGCAGCAGGACATGGTCAAGCCTAATATCCTGCGAAGAGGCCGCAAGCGCCCCGGTAAAGGCATCCTGCGCGGCGGCAAAGTCGCCAAGCCCCATAAACGCCTCGCCAAGCCCGCAAAGCACATAGGCCTTAAGCCAGCCATCAGGACTCTCCCTGGCGGCAAGGTCGAACTTCTGGCGTGCGGCCGCAAATTCCCTTTGTGCAAGGTGGCACATTCCCTCCCAGTAGTAGCCTTCGGCTCTTGGGCGCCGGTCTGTCTGGCCGCTGCGGTAGGTCTGGAACGCGACCTTCGCCGCCTGGAAATTGCCTTCCTGATAAAGCACTTTGGCACGCGCAAGCGAACGCACAGCCATAGCCTCATCAACGGGAGGCAGATTCCTGCAGCCCAAAAGAACTACAACGCTCGCTACTATAAGCAATTTTTCGCCTGGCATGGTACTCGCGCACGTGAACGGCGTCAGTTTCCCTAATTATCATTTCTTGCAAGGCGTTTGTCAAGCTAACATGGGGACAAAGTGGACATGTTTTCGGCATAAATTGTGTTGACGGCGTAAACTGTGGCGGTATAATGGACTTAGATTAGTGTAGATACTTCATTTGTCGTCTCAGGTGCGGAGTTATAAATAAAATGCCCAAGATTCTACCGGGCTATTTGATAATGTTTACCTTCCTGCTGTTTTTTCTTGCCCTCTGCCCCGCATATGCAAAGCTTGGAACCAACGAACTCGGCAATACCGAAAAGGACAAAATCTCTCAACTTGCGAAAAACATAGCCGAACAGCCCGAAGAAGGAGACATCGCCTTCAGGGACAGTTCAGAACTCATAGAGATAAACCACATAGAGGCTTTCAAAAAACTCAAAGAGCTTTACGAAAAAGGTTCAGATACTATAAAGGCCAAGATAATAAAGGCCATCGGTTTACAGAGGAAGTATGTAATCGACGCCCCGGACGAATACTGGCAAATACTTTCACAAGCACTTGGCAGCACGAAAGAAACCCTCTTAACCGAAGTGGTGCGCAGTCTGGCCTGGCTCGAGAGCGAAGCTTTTTTTGATAAACTGCTTGAAACACTCAATGCCAAAGAAATTTCCAAGAGCGTGCTTGACAATATCGTCGAGGTCTTATGCACTTTCAACCAAGGACCCTCAGGAGAGAGGATTATAGAAACCAAGACAATCGGCCTGAGGGTCGATGCAGTTAGAGTCCTGTCCGAACCCGAGCATAAAAGGCGCCTGCTGGAAGCCCTGGGTAAATGGCTTGCGCTCGACTTTGCAGCCACAGATCAACTCGAGCAGTGGTGGAAAAACAACAAGGACAAATCTATCGCCCAAATACTCGATGATAAGAGTCGAAGAGGCGACGCCAAGCTGGAGGAATTTGATAAGCTCGCTGAGCAACGCAGGTTGCAGTTCGTTGCAGAAAGAATTGAAAAGTATAAGTTATTACTGGCTGTGGACGAGAAAAAGGCAGTCGTTGAGTTCCTCAAAGAACTTAAGGACCCCAAGGCAGAACCTGAAGTTCTCGCCTTTGTGATTAGAGAACTGGGGCGCCTTAACATCAAAGATGCGGTACAACCCCTATTGGCCCGTTTGAAGTTAAAGGACATTCATGTAAGGATTGCCGCAATAGAAGCGCTCGGCGAGATAGACGACAAGAGCGTTATTGAAGAAATCAGGAAAAAGTGCTCAGCTGAGCAACCCCAAGAGAGACTTGCAGCAATCAACACCATCGCCAAGCTGGGAACCGATGTGTCGGCAAAGATACTGCTCGAGGCTCTGGAATCTGAAAAGGACCGTATTGTCCAGAGCGCAATAATCCAAGGCCTCGGTCACGTCGGCGATCCATCGGCAATACCCGACTTGGTCAATCTCGTGGCGAACAAGCAAGAAAAGGGCCTTAAGCTCCGCGATACGGTGAATAACGACCTGCTCAAGGAAGTGGCAACTGCGCTCGGGCGGGTTCTGACCTCAGGTAAGAAGATAGAAAAGCTGGACAGGCAGCTTGCCGTAAAGAGCCTGCTTCTTATGCTTTCGGTAAACAACAACCCTGTAGTGTATGCTGCGATTGACAATCTCGGCAACGCAGGTGCCCAAGAAGCAACCACCAAGCTGACAGATATTCTTAAAGGAAAGGCGGACTCAGGAATACGGGCAGCCGCCGCGCGTGCACTCGGCAGAATGCCTAACCCCGAGCCAGCGGTAATTGAGGAGCTTTTCCAGCACCTGAAAGACAAGGCTGCAGAAGTTGCCCAGGATTGTTTGCGTTCTCTTCGCAATATCGCAGGATTAAACGGCTCTGCCAACGAAGTCAAGCTAAACCTGTTGCTTGAACTGTCATCCAAACTCAAGAAAGACAAGGAAACTCAACTCATCCGCGAATTGCTCAAGAATTTGCCCGATGACAAGGGGATCGGAGTATTATCAGAAGAAAAGAAGGAGCACATATATAGTATCATGGAGATCCTCGCCTGGGCCCACAATAAGAGTGGTGACTACAAGGGCGCGGCAGAACTCCTCGAAAAAATTCTGGACTACGTCAAAGACGCGAAGAGAACAGTCCAGAATCTGGAAATGCTGGCCGATGTTTGCGAAGCGCAGGGGCAATTGAGCAAAGCAATGGATGTATATGACCGTATTATCAAGATGGTTGACCCCGCGCAGTCCGAGCCATACTGGGCGAAAAAGGTTACGCTTATAGAAAAGATCGCTGACCCGCACGAGGCACTTAAACGCGCGATAGCGGCTCTTGGCCAAGGGCCTCCGGCGCATATCAAGGAGAAACTTGAGAAACTCAAGAAGGACCTCTCTGCAAAACTGCCTAAAGAACCAAAAACCCCGTAACTCTCTGTCCGAGACTATGTTGTTGCGAATTCTTCAAACGGAGCGTTTTTTTCAGCCAATGCGGTGGAACTTCAGAGTTGGCAGTCACTTGCAGCTCTGAGTTTTTGATGGTTTCGTCTTGACAAAAGTGGGGGATGTGTTGATAATAAAAATTTCCGACTTCTCGATTTTTAGGGAGTGGCGTAATGTCAGGAAATGAGGCGCCGAAGTCCATCGGTGAGTACGAAATCATCCGCTCACTCGGCAAGGGCATCATGGGCGAAGTCTTCTTTGGACGCAAAGGAAATATCACCCACGCTTTGAAAATTATTAACAACCACATTGCCCAGAAACTGGATTCGGCGCACAGGTTCGAGGAAGAGATCACTCATGAGAACCTGCTGCAGTATCTCGCTATCAAGTTCGAGAAGACCTATCAGCACTACTTTGTCAGCGACTACCTCGAGGTCAGGCCTGTCACAAGCAGGATAGTACGCAGGCAGCGCCACGGGGTGATGCTTGATTTGTTCCTCAAGGTCTGCGATGGGCTCTCCCACATGCATGCAAACGGGGTTATTCACGGCAACATAAAGGGTTCGAATATTCTTGTGCGGCGTGAGGAGGAGCTTTTGCAGCCTATTATCTCGGATATCGGGATAGGCTACATATACGACCCGGAGTACTTCCAGGGCGCCGCTTTCAGGGCGAGCGTACCTTACATGTCGCCTGAGTACATAGCGTACATTACGGTGCCGGGCGCGAAGCCTGCTTTGCCTGAGAGCGTGACAGCGGCGAGCGACCTGTACTCGCTGACGGTGGTGCTGTGCGAGGCGCTTACGGGCCGGCTGCCTTACGACGAGGAGGACATGTCGGACCTGCAGGGCATGGTGAAGGCGAAGCAGACGAAGAGGTTGCAAATAATAGCGGTGAACCACCCTTCGGCGAGCATGGATATAGAGAAGCTCAACGCGCTGATTGGCAGGTGTCTGTCGTTTGAGTCGGAGGAGCGGCCGCAGAGCGTGGAGGAGTTTGCCCAGGAGCTGCGTGGTGCGCGGCTGCAGGGTGCTTCCGAGGAAGTTTCTGCCGAGGCTTCTGCGGAGATGCCTGCGGAGGACTGATTCAGGGAATTAGAAGAAGCTG
>CAYWBA010000079.1:0-10808 GCA_964455955.1 uncultured Planctomycetota bacterium
CTTACGGCGACATGACATCGAGGATGCCAGGCAGGAGGTTATCCTTGCGATACTGGATTTCCAATACGACACCGGGAAATCAAACGGCGCAACAGAGGGCACCGCACTTACTGCGGCGGTCGACAATCAAATCAACAACATCGTCCGGTCAGAGACGCGCTACAGGTCCCATCTGAAGCGCTTTCAGGAGCGGGCCGAACCTTACCATGACCCTATCTCCAGCAGGCTGCGCGCTATTGATGTTTGGACTGCCGTAGAAGCTCTTCCTGAAAGAGAACGCATCGTGTGCCAGTCGCTCGCCTTGGGACACTCAAGACACGAGATTGCCCGGATGCTCGGATGCGGCTGGCATACCGTAGGCCGCCTGGTGCGCCACATCCGCGAGCACTTCCAGAGACTTGGCATAAACGACTGGCTCCAGTGCAAATCCGCTTGAAGGCTGACGAGTTGAAGAAGAGAGAAAAAGCGAAGAAATCCTCAGAAAAGACTGGATTTATCACCCCGGAAATAGACCCTGTCCCGTCCCCTGGACAGGCTGGGGGGCGTCCGCTGTCCATAGCTTGGATTTCGGACGAGTTGCTGGCCAAGACGCAGGAGGTTTGGTCGGAGGCCTATAACCGCCCAGTGAGCGAAGAGGAGGCTGTGGAGATATTGATGAACGTGAAGCACATGGCCGAAGCGCTCATGGAAGCCAAGCGAGGAGGTGGTGTAGAATGAACGTAGTTGCCTGGGCAAGAGTCTCGTCCCGCGAGCAGAAGGAAGGCTATTCCCTTGACGCCCAGCTCCGCGCCATGCGGGATAAGGCGACGAAGGACGGCTGGACTGTCATCAAGGAGTTTGTGGTTGCCGAATCCGCCAAGCGCGGGGCGGAGCGAGTTGCCTTCAACAAGATGTTCAAGTGGGTGAAGGCAAACGCAAAGAGCGAGAAGATTGGCGCTATCCTGAGCCACAAGCTGGACCGTGTTTGCCGGAACATGCGCGATGCGGTTCGGCTCCAGGAACTGGAGGATACCTGCGGCGTCCAACTGAGCTTCGTGGACAACGAGTTCGGCCCAGGCGCCGCCGGCGCGCTTTCCTTCAACGTGATGGCGGCCGTTGCGCAGTACTACTCGGACAACTTGCGAGCGGAAGTTCTCAAAGGCATGGACGAGAAGGTGCGCCAAGGATGGCCGACAGGCACCGCGCCTTATGGTTACATGAATGTAGATGACCGCGACGAGCCGGTCAAGCTGCATCCGGAGAAATCGAGAACGGTAGTTCGCATCTTCGAACTGTACGCCAGTGGTAAGCACACGTTTAAGAGCCTCGCCGACAAGCTTCATAATGAAGGACACACATACCGCAAGAGCCAACCTCGCTTTCACCGAACGGTGCTTTCCTATATCATGAACAACCGGTTCTACATCGGCGAACTCAGGCGCAACGGCAAGACCTACCCGGGCAAGTACAAGCTCCTCATAGACAGGGGAACATTCGCCGCCTGCCAAGACATCCTGAAGGGCAAGAACCGGCGCACAGGAACTCCTGACATCATGCTTTCTGGCTGCGTTCTGCGCTGCGCTATATGCGGGTATGCCATCACCGGCGAGCAGATACAACGCAAGCTGCGCAATGGCGGCCGCAACACCCATGTCTACTACAAGTGCGGGAACAACCACCAAGCGAACGGCCACCCCAGAGTACGCTGGCGCGAAGAGGATGTCGAGGCGGCAATCCTCGAGGAGCTTGACTCAATACGCCTTCCTTCGCCTAAGATTGCCGAGTGGTTCCGTGACTCGCTATCCGCCGCATTCGCAGATGAATCCTACGCACGGAGCCAGCAGAAGAAGATGCTGGCGAAGCGCAGGACTGAGCTCGCCAACATGCAGGACCGCCTGCTCAACGGATACCTGGCCGGCACGATAGACGAGGAGGCCTTCAACACCAAGTCAGGAGAACTCAGGCAGGAAATAGAGCATGTCGAGCGCCAGCTGGACGAGGCGGGAAGCTTTGACACCTCCTACGGGGACATGGCGCTTTCAGTGTTTGACTTCAGCCAGAACCTGGCCAGCCTGTGGCGCGGTTCGAACTACGCCATCAGGCGCGAGATACTGGAATGCGTCAGTTCGAACCGTAGCATAAGCGATGTAAGTCTTTACGTGGTAAAGAGAAAGCCGTTCGATTTTCTCGCCGAACGGCCGTTTTTGAAGAAGACTCGGGGCGACTGGATTCGAACCAGCGACCTCTTGCACCCCATGCAAGCGCGCTAAGCCAAGCTGCGCCACGCCCCGTTCATCATTCCAGACGTGAATGTATATATTATACTGCACTCATTCCAGTTTTTCAATCTCTTCTTTCTTGCCCCGCGTCATTAAATCCACCACGGCCCGGCGCGGGTCCTTGCTTCCAAAAAGCACCTTGTGCACCTGCTCGGTTATCGGGACCTCCACACCGAGCTTTCGCGCAAGCTCCAGCGCGGAGACGCTGGTCCAGACGCCTTCAGCCACCTTCTCGGTGGAATCGAGCACCTGCTGGAGGCTCATGCCTGCGCCTATCTTCTCGCCGACTGCCCGGTTCCTGCCGTGCCTGGAGAACGAAGTTGTTATCAGGTCGCCTATTCCTGAGAGACCTGTGAAGGTGAGCCGGTTTGCGCCTGCCGCGATGCCGAGCCGCGTAATCTCAACCAGCCCGCGCGCCAGTAAAGCGCTTTTCGTATTATCGCCATAGCCCAGCCCGTCACACATCCCGGCTGCAAGCGCAATCACGTTCTTGAGCGCCCCGCCAAGCTCCACACCGACAATATCATCGTGGGTGTAGACACGCAGCGACGGCGCCATGAATACATCCTGCATCTCGCGAGCCAGTTCGGGAGCTTCGGAAGCAACAACCACCGCGGTCGGTACTTTGCGGGCGACCTCCTCGGCATGGGATGGGCCGCTGAGGGCTGCAAGCGGGGCATCACCAAGCAGTTCCGAGAGCACCCCGGTGCACCTCTTCAGCGTCTTCTGCTCAATACCCTTGGCAACTGAGACAACAGGCACGCCCCTCGGGTAGTGTGCGGCAAACTTCTCAAACACCCCGCGGATAAACTGCGTCGGGACCGCGCATATAACAAGTTCGGCGCCATCGGCAGCTTTCGCCAGATCGGAGGTGTAGTTAATGCCTGCGGGTATTTCAAGACCCGGCAGGAACTTGTAATTTTCCCGCCTTTCGCGCTGCTCTTGGACGTAATCGGGGAAATAGCCCCAAATCGTGACCTGGAGGCCCTTGGAGTGCAGCAGGAGCGCAAGTGCCGTGCCCCAGCCGCCATCGCCGATAATGCTAACTTTCTTCACCGTGTTGCTCCTGTTTTTCTTCTGAGGGGCCTGCTCCTCCGACACGGCTCTCCCCGCGTGCGAGCAGTCTCTTGATGTTTGAGCGGTGCCTGAGAATCACAAGCGCGGCAAGTATAATGCAGAAAACTGTAAGCCAAATATCTTCCTTAAAAGCCTTTCCGCCCTCAATAGCGACAAGGGACACCGGCAGGGTGACAGATGCACTTATCGAGGCGAGCGAAACGTAGCGCGTTATTGCAACTATAGCGACCCATACCACAAATGCGGCCAGGAGGGGTTTTGGCACAAGCGCGCAGAGCATTCCCGCGCCGGTCGCAACGCCTTTTCCGCCCCTGAATTTCAGGTAAACCGGGAACATGTGCCCGAGGACGGTCGCAAGTCCGCAGGCAATCGGCACAAGGTCCGTGCCGCCGTAGAGAGGCTTGAGAAGCCACGCCCCGAAGACAGGCACAAACCCCTTTGTGAAATCGAGCACGAAGACGAGGATTGCGATTTTCTTGCCCGCGACCCGGGCGACGTTTGTCGCGCCGATGTTACCGCTTCCCACAGTCCGGATGTCAACGCCCTTGATGTGCCGCACCACAAGCAGACCAAACGGCACCGCACCGATAAAGTAGCTCGCAACAATCAAAGCTATTATTAAGACAGTTACAGCCAAGTTGTTCTCTCCCTGTTTTAAGCCACCTGATTATAACGCGAGCTTGCAGCCCAAGTCAACTTTCGCTTCGCCAGAACCCCTCTGTTAAATTAACCTTTGCCTGAAGACGAGCAGTATGGTAGAATGCGCTTTCGGGTAGAGGACAGGAGAAGTCGGTAGGTGCGCAAGGAAGTCGAAAACTGGTACAAGTCAGCGAAATACGACCTTGAAGTAGCTGAAGAAGTGTTTCACACCGGCCGCTATATTTACGTTGTCTTTTTCTGCCACCTGGCGGTGGAGAAAATGCTCAAAGCTGTTGTCGAGAAGGTCACAGGCAAGACACCGCCAAGAACACACAATCTGGTAATACTCCTAAAGCAAGCTGCACTTCAGCCCCCCAGAGACATGCTGAAATTCATGGGGGAACTCTCGGAGACAAGTGTTGCAACACGCTACCCACTTGACTTTGAAAGTACGGCCGAATCCTATACGCAATCTGCGGCTGAAAGTTGCTTGAAGCAAGCGAAAGAGGCGCTTAAATGGATAGAAGCATTCTTGAAGTGATAGAACGCCTTAAAGACACGCTCGCGGCGATGGGCATTGCAGTAAGGCGTTTCGTTATCTTCGGTTCCGCAGCTACTGGAGACCGGAAGCCCGAAAGCGACATAGATATTGCTGCTGTATCGGATGACTTCGCACAAATGAATTTGTATGAGCGGCTGAGAACCTGCGGCCATGCGCTTGTTGAGGCTGATATCAGCCTGCCACTCGAGGTCCTGCCCTATACAGAAGCCGAGTACAATGATGCTCAGCCCGGCTCCTTCCTCGCCGACGAGGTCAAGACCAAAGGGGTTGAGGTTACCTGACGTCCCGGCTTTTGCGTCTCTTAGAGGGTTCCCTGTCGCAATTTGCAGACATTATGCTTCCTGCTAAATGTTGACTATTCATTCAAGGTCAGACCAGTTGGGCACTTTCGACAATGCTTCTCCTGTTTTTCGCGGTATGTCACTCTTGGCCGAAATATGATTTCGTTTTGCCAAGGAACGCCGGGTTGCCAACCACACGAAAACCTTTTATCAGCAGCTTCGGGCTGTAACGTTGAGTAAGGATGAAACCGGATTCCTTACCCCTTTCAGCGCCCTCGACGAACACGGCGTCAAACTTTCTACCTTCCATATGCAGATAACCATCGTGGGCAAGAGCGTATGCATTAGGCTCTGGAGGGAGTGAAGAAGCAGCCTCCCTGGCTTTTTCCAGGCTATCCTCAAGTGTATCAGCCATAAAACGCTCTAGGGAGCGCTCGCCGCCTGCTTCTACAAGCAGAAAAGGAACCAATGGATCACCTTCCCGGACCGAGTTGATTCCGTGGTCGAGAGCGGGAAACATCAAGTCGGCAAGCTTTTCGCCCGGTTCTTCTTCCTCTGATTTGTCCATTGCCTGGTCCTCATACTGTGCTAACATATCAATATCAGCAGGTCAGGTGCAGGCCGGCAATGACCCTGCCGCTTCTTGCAATTTCGTTATAGCGCTCGCAGGCCGCTTCAGTCGGCAGGGCGATAAGCTCAATCCCCTTCTGCGCAAGCCACTGGCGAGTATTTTCCGGCACTTTTAGAGCGCCGTATGCGCCACAGCCGACAATAACGGCCTCAATCTCGGGGCTCAGGACGCTTTCCAAATCCTCAGGGTTCAGGCTGTGCCCTTCTTTCCGCCACCAGCCGGCTATTACTCCGTCGGGAGTGACTATAACATCAGCCGTGTAGGCCTTGCCGTCAATCTCCACCCTGCCGAACTCGTAGGACTCTATATTCGGAACTGCTTTACTCATTCCCTCGGCCGTGGTTCGAACGTTAATCTACTCTTATACAGACAGTTTCCTTATAATAGTACCACAGTAATGCACCTGCTGCAACGGCTAAAGCATGACCTGGCAGGATGTATCAGCGGTGAGGTGGCGAAGGCTCCAACGTACTGCCGGTTGGAGGAAGACTTCAAGTATTTGTGATTGCCGTAACTCTTTGCGTGGGAGAGAACCTATTGCAAAATCCCGGTACTTTTCGGTGAAGTAAATTTTTAATTTTCCTACTTGTTTGACAAGTTATGTGATAAAATCCAAGCTCTTTAGCTTTTTGATGGGGCAGTGTCCGTTTCACAGTTGAGGTGCAGGTCTTTGAAAATCCTTCTGATTTCTCCAAAAACGAGCAGTTCTTCTGATGCGACTCCAGGCTGGTTGCGCATACCGCAGCTTCCTTTGTCCATACTCGCCGCGCTGACACCGCCTGAGCATGAAGTTGTGATGGTGGAAGAAGAGGATGAACCTCTCCCGCTCGACGAGAACTGGGACGTGGTGGGAATAACCGCCATGACCGCGACCGCGCCGAGAGCTTACGAACTGGCGTCGCACTTTACGCGCAATGGCACGAAAGTAATACTTGGCGGCATTCACCCGTCGGTTGTGCCGGAAGAAGCGGCACAGTATGCCGACGCCGTTGTAGTTGGGGAAGGCGAGGGGCTTTGGCCACGCGTGCTCTACGATGTACAGCGGAATCAGTTGAGAAAATTCTATCGCAACTCGCAACCCGACCTGTCTAACTCACCACTTCCCGTGCGCCGCAAGAGGCGCAGTATACTCGGGTTCCCGCCTTATGTGATGCCGATTATGTTTTCCCGTGGTTGCCCCAATGACTGCGAGTTCTGCTGCGTGCACAGGGTCTACGGACGCAGACAACGCTTTATTCCGGTTGAGACCATTGTTGAGGACATAGAAAGAACTGGTGCAAAGCGGCTTATGTTTCTCGACGACAATATAGGCGGGAGGCGCTCTTACGCAATGCGGCTCTTCAATGCACTGCGTTCCCTTAAGGTAAGCTGGCTGGGGCAGGCAGCAGTTAGCTTCATACTTGACGATGAACTGTTCAACGCGGCCTTGCAGTCAGGTCTCAGGGGGCTGTTCCTCGGTGTCGAGAGTGTCGAGCCAGAGGCCCTCAAGAAGATACGAAAGTCGCTTGCGTCAATAGAACTCTATGAAAAAGCGATAAAGCGCTGCCACGCCGCGGGAGTCATCTTTCACGCATCACTTATCTTCGGACTGGACGAACAGACTCCACAAGTATTTGAGCATACTCTCGATTTCCTGATGCGCAACAAGGTGCCCTCCATTTCACCGAATATACTCACACCATATCCTGGAACGCGGCTCTTCGACCGCCTTATGCGCGAGGGGCGTATCCTGCACACCAACTGGTCCTACTACGATCACACAACTGTCTGCTACCAGCCGAAAAACATGGAGCCGGAGGAGCTGGCCGAGAAGTACCTTGACTTCCGGAAGAAGTTCTTCTCTTACTCCTCCGTATTCCGCCGCGGTTTATCTCAATTGCGTGTTGCGCCGCTTATGTATCTGGGTATGAATCTCGCCTACCGGAAGACGACAAAGCTTCTCGGAGAGCGCTACCGTGATTATTTCGAATGGCTTCGCCAGCAAAAAGGCATAGCCGCATTCAACGAAGCAAAAAAGGCTGTCGTGACTCAGAGCCTGTAATACCAATTACAAAAAGTTTCTGCCGGTTTGCTTTCAGCGTAGCGGCGCGGCTTTCAAAAAATGCAAATTGCAAAAAGCAAATTTATAGTTCAAAATTCCAAATTATTACACGACGAGTAAGCTCGCCCGCCGGCCGGCAAAGATACATGAAATATGCGCCCTAAGCGCTACCACCTGCGGCCCCTGTCGTCGGATCCCCTCCCGCCGCCGTGGCCGCCGCGACGGTCGTCTGAGCGGGGACGGGCCACGTTGACCGCTATCGCACGCCCTTTTACCTCTTTGCCATTCATTCCTTCAATTGCAGCTTCCGCCTCTTCTTTGGACGGCATCTCAACGAACCCGAATCCTCGAGATTCACCAGTATACCGGTCTTTGATAATCGCGACCGAAGTGACCTCTCCGTGGGCTTCAAAAAGAGTGCGTATCTCGTCTTCAGTCGAGGCTCTTGGCAGATTCCCTACGTAAATATTGATAGCTTTCTCCTCTCCTACCTGACAGCCAAACTCACAACCAGTCACACTACATAAACATAGCATATCAGGATTCCTAATCGAGCACAAGCAATACTTTGCATAAGACAACATTTATTGCAACCATAAGACACGTCCAGCAGGATTCGAATAGTCACTTAGCTGCCATTCGCCATTTCTCACCCAGCATTTGCCACAAGCCACAAGTTGCTGCCGGGTAGCTGCTTTCGCTGTCTTTTCGCCGCCTCTGCGCCGGAGCATGCAAATTTAGTTCTTTACAATCGCCGTCCTGCCGATACTAATTTAAGAGAGACGTATTCAGAGCGCGGCGCTCGAAAACGTCAAACTCCTGAAAGACCACGGGGAAAGCAGATGTCGAAGACCTGGGCAAAGCTGACAGCAGCAGCGCTGACGGCGCTTTTTGCTGCGGGCGCGCTCGCCCAGTCGAAGTCTGACAAAGAGCTTCTCAAAGAGTACGAGGGCGTGCCGTGGGAGAAGGCGCATGTAATCGAGTCGCAGCACTACACGGTAAAATGCAACTCGACGGAGAAGGTCGCCAGGCGCTACAGCAAGCTTATGGAGAAGCTTCTCAAGCTTTATAGCGAGACTTTTCCCAACCTCTACACGAAGAAGATGAAGTGGGAGGTCTATATCTACAAGACCAGGCGCGAGTTCCACAAGAAGCACCCCGGCATGTCGGCATATACTGCGGGCTTTTACTGGCCGCCGGATAAGCGTATTTACACATATCACGGCCTGTTTGGAGTGTCGGGTTCAACCTTCACCCTCCTGGCCCACGAGGGAATTCACGCATTCCAACATTCGTTCCTGAAGTCTTACTACTCCGCGCCTGCATGGCTGCTTGAGGGGATGGCGGTTGTCTTTGAGGGCATAGAGGTTGGCAAAGACGGCCAACTGCTTCTTGAGAAACCGTCACGGGACAGGATTGTGCAGGTCAAGGTCGAGCTCAAGGAACGCAGCGCGCTGAAGCTGAGCGAGGTCGTGGGCGAGAACGCCAAGAGGTTTGCGAGAAACATGTACGCCTACGCCGGGCTTTTTGTCTGGTGGCTGGCAAAAACCAAGCCGGAGAGGCGCAAAGTCCTTGACGAGCTCCTGACTCAGCTCAGCACCCGGGATTACGAGAAGAACGACCTTGAGCGCCTGCTTCGCAGCCACCTCGGCAAGAACCTTGCAGCGGTTGAGAAGGAATGGGTCAGGTGGGTGAAGAAACAGAAGGTGGCATACACGGGCCGCAAAGTCTCGGGAGGGGTGTATACCAGCCAGCTGCTCGGCTTTACAATAAAACGGCCGGGTCCGCACTGGGTTATGGAGGCGCATGAGAAACTGCGTGACGGCAGGTGCGCGAGTTTCAAGCGCAGTGGAACCGGTGGGGTAATAGGCGTTACAGTGTACGTAAACCAGCTCCCGCTGAGCGCTGTCGAGCTCTACCTTCAAATCCTTAGCAACTTGCAAGATACCGCAGATAACACAACTGTTGAGCAGAAGGAAAGACCTGAGCTGAAGGGCTATCCAGGCTTCCGTATTACTTACACGGCAAAGAGTACGGATTCAAAGGATGCTGACGAGAAAGACCGCGTCCAACTGGTCGGAATAGTCACTCCCAGACGAATCTACCTGCTGCGTTTCCAGTGCCCGCAAGACAAGTGGACGGACAATCACCCTGATTTTGTACGAGCGCTCGAGAGATTCAAGCTGCTCAAATAACTCCGATTAGAACCGCCTGAACACACCGGTAAGAACGCCCAAAATCGCAGTCTTGAACTTCGCCGGATCAACGACAATCGGCTTGTACCTCTTGTTCCTCGGCAGAAGGCAAACCTTGTTGTTCTTCCGCGAGAACTCCTTGAGCGTAACCTCCTCGTCGAGAAGCACGGCGACTATCTGGCCGGGCCGGCAGGTCGGCTGCTTTCTTATGAAGGCATAGTCGCCGCTGCCTATGCCTGCGTCTCTCATGGAGTCGCCTTTGACCTTGACAACAAATATCTCGCCGTCAGGGACCATGCTCTTGTCAATCTTGAGAGTCTCTTCAACATTCTCATACGCGTCAATAGGCACGCCGGCCGCTATCTTGCCGATTACGGGAAGCTCAACAAGGTTGCCGCTCAGCGGCCCCGGGCCCACCTTAATCCTGATGCCCCGTGCGACGCCCGAGTCCTTGTATATGAACCCCTTCTTTGCTAGCGCCCTCAGCACGTCCCGTACAGAGCCGGTGGACCTCATGCTGAACTCCTTGCCGATTTCCCGGATAGTCGGCGGCCTGTTGCTGCTGATAATCTGGTCCTTGATGAAATCAAAGACCCTGCGCTGCTTTTCTGTAAGACCTTTCATTATTCCACTCCTCGCTGATACTGAACGCCACGTCCCAAATTGTCTCTGCACAATATTACTACCAAACAGACCGGGCACGCAAATTATATTTAGTGAATTCTGATTATTTTTTGTCCCCACTTCTACTCTCCGTCCTTCTTCGGGCCAAACAAATGTGCAAAACTTACAAATTTTACTTCCAGGTGAGTGGTATGGGGAAATTGTAACTTGCTGTCAGTAAAGCAGGTTACGACAACGCGATGTCCAAAAATGGGAAAGCCATTTGTAAATTTTTTGCTGTTTTTAGACCGGTTCCGCAAATAAGCAAGGCTCATCATCCTTTTGAAAGCCAATTCCGCGTTTTGGAGTCGCATTAAGTACCGACGTAACCCCACCCAATTGCGCCAACCGGCCGCAAAAGCCGTCTGTAAACGTCTGTAAATAGCTTGTGTGGTATCACCGCGTTGTAACATGCTTTTGGCATAAGGACTTACAATAGCAGGCAATTCAAAACAGGTGCA